>QQVI01000221.1 GCA_003388545.1 Actinomycetota bacterium | reverse complement strand
GGAAAACCGGCCGCGGCTTCTACGACTACGACTGAGCCCGATCTTCGGCGTGCGCCTTGAGGCGCTGAAGCGTCGAGTCCCACATTCGGGCTCGTCGGGATAGCCACGTCAGAGCCACCTCAAAAGCATCTGGCGAAGGGCGGAAGATAGTCTCACGCCCCACGTGCTCAGAGCTGAGCAAACCCGCGGCCTCCATCTCCGCGAGATGACGGCTCACGGCCTGCCGGGAAATCGGTAGGCGGCCGGATAGTTCGGTAGCCGTCCCTTTGCCTTCGGCCACCAGCCAATCGAGTAGGGCTTGGCGTGTCTCGTCCCCTAGAGCCCAGAAGATCCGGTGCGTCTGCTCGGCGATCATCAGACCATCGGTCGAATGCTCGCCAGGTATATCTTGAGATCGTCCAACTCGGACTCCCATCCCCGCGTGTTCTCCTCGAGCGCCGACTCGGCGACGTCCTCAGGCAACGCGCTGAATCCAGATTCGGTGAGCCTGACACGTGTGCCTTCCGTCGTCGTCTCGAGCTCGAACTCGACAAGGGTCGAATACGAATCGGACACCGAAGCGCCATTCTGCAGGGCCCAGCGAAAGCTGAAACGACTGGGTCGCTCCACGACCTCCACAACGGCGTCAAAGGCGTCGTCATACTCGGACCATCCGAAAGAAGCACTGCCACCCGGCCGGAGGTCGACGCTTGCCGAATCTCCGAACCACTCCGAGAGCGACTCAGCACTGGTCAAGGCCTTCCACACCACCTCGATCGGTGCGGCAACCTCGATCTCCCTCTTGATCTCGTCGATTCTCATGAGCCTCCTCCGGTTCCTCCGACAATACGCAATAGCAATGTTGCGCGTATAAACGCAACATATCCATTGCGCGTATGAAAGTCAAGCGACGACTGAGTTGGTCAGGGTCGACTGGAGGACAGAATTGAGATGATCTCGTCGAGATCTGCGTGATCCCCTGCGAAGTCCTCGAAATCCTCGTACAAGACCTCGCCGCCCGGCCCGATCACGAGGGTCGCCCCAAGCTGCATCGGGCGTCGGCCCAGATTGTGCTGGCGCTTACCTTTCAGCGTGGCGCGGGCGCCGGCCACCACCTGCCTCGGCCGCACCAGCGAACCCATCGTGAGGGTGTTGGTGCCGACGATGCCAGCTGCCTCGCCCTCTTCATCGAGGAGGACTTCGAAGGGAACCGACTCGTCCTCGATGAACGCCATGGCGTAGCGGCGACCACCCGTTCCGATGGCCGTCACGTCGGCACCGGTGTCGAGAATCTCCTGGTATCGCTTGCGGACCTGACCGGCCCGTTCCCGGCAAGTGAGTCAGCCGAAGTGACGGAGGAAGAGGATGACCCGGGGGTTCTCCTGCCAGCGATCACCCAGACGATGCTCATTTCCCTCAGGGTCGACCAATATCTGGTCGGCCAGGGCAGAGACATCAAACGGCATCAGCAAATCCTAGAACCTTATGAGGGGTGGCCGAACTCGGAGACATAGCGCTCCAACAGTCGCAGCCACACCTCGCTCAACGTGGGGAAAGACGGTATCGCGTGCCACAGCTTGCCGATTGGCACCTGGGCCGACACGGCGATCGTCGCCGAGTGCAGAATCTCTGAGGTGCGCGGCCCGACGAAGGTGGCACCGACGATAACCCCGCGCACTCCGTCGATGATGAGCTGACAGGTTCCTCCATAACCCTTACCGACGATACCGGCGGCTGCCGTGTCCCCGATGTCGTATCGGACTGTCCGCACATCGTCGAAGTGCTCCCGGGCATGTTTCTCGGTGAGACCAACGGCGGCGATTTCGGGAGTCGTGAAAACGACCCGAGGAACGGCGACATCGTCCCCCCAGGCGTGCGTCTCGATACCACGTATGTGCGCGCCCGCGATCCGGGCCTGGTACTTCCCGGAATGGGTCAACAGCGACCGACCGTTCACGTCTCCCACGGCGTACAACCAACCGCCTTCAACTCCTTTGACAACCAGGTGCTCATCGACCTCGATCACGTCTCCGCCTGCGAGGCCGACCGCCTCCAGGCCGATTTCCTTGGTGTTCGGCGACCGCCCGGTCGCTACAAGAAGGTGGTCGGCTTCAAGCTCGATGTCCTGACCATCTCCGAGTGTGACCATGAGCCTGATCTCATCGCTCGCGGCGGTGACGCGTTGCGTCTCTGCGCCGGTGTGAACGACGATTCCAAACCGGTCAAAAGAGTCAACTAGCTCTTCACCGACGAAGGGCTCCTCATGGGGAAGGAGACGATCGTCCAACTCGACGATGGTTACCTCCTCGGCTCCGAGGAGCTTCCAGGCCTGGGCCATCTCGACGCCGACGGCGCCACCGCCAAGGACGACGAGCCGACGAGGGACGTCGTCGGCTGTTGTGACGTCCCTGTTATCCCAGACGGGCACGTCTTCGAGCCCGTTGATCGGGGGCATGGCCGCCGAGCTTCCGGTGGCGATCACCACGGCCTTGTTCGCCTCGAGGGTAAGGACGGGCATTCCCGGTCGATGCACCTCGACCAACTTGTCGCCAGCCAGCACTCCCCGACCCCGGATCAGCTCGATGTCATTCTCCTCGAGCCACTCGACTTGCCCGGAGTCATCCCAATTCGATGCGAGTGCATCACGTCTATCGA
>QQVI01000058.1 GCA_003388545.1 Actinomycetota bacterium | reverse complement strand
TGAAGAGGGCGACTATTTCCTGATCTGGACGACGACGCCGTGGACGCTGCCTGCAAACCTCGCCATAGCGATCGGCGACGACATCGAGTACGCCAGGGTGGCCCACGGTGGAGAGCACTACTGGGTCGCGGCGAACCTCGCATCGAGCATCCTCGAGGAGGCAAGGGTGGTGTCGACGGCAAACGGCTCCGACTTGCTGGGCGTCTCCTACGAGCCCCCCTTCGACTACTTCGGCGAGCAGCGGGACCACGGCGCCTTCCGGATCATCTCATCGCCGGACACGAGCACCGACGAGGGAACCGGGCTGGTGCATATGGCACCGGCATACGGAGAGGCGGACTTCTTTGCGCTACAGAACGCCGGCCTCGACGTCCTGGTCGACCCGGTCGACGCGAACGGCAACTTCACCGAAGAAGTGACCGATGTTGCGGGGCAAAACATCAAAGTGGCCGACGCGACTCTCGTCGACCTCCTCGAAGAGTCCGGAAAGCTGATCAGGTCGGAGCGCATCACCCACTCCTATCCATTCTGTTATCGCACCGGCACCCCACTGATCTACAAGGCGATACCTACGTGGTTCGTCGCCGTTGAGACCTTTCGCGACCGAATCGCCGAGCTCAACAAGACGATCCACTGGGTCCCCGACTACGTCGGGGAACGCCGTTTCGGGAACTGGCTGGAGAACGCACGTGACTGGGCCATCAGCCGCAACAGGTACTGGGGCTCGTGCATCCCGGTTTGGGAGTGCACAGGCTGCGAGCACAGACATGCCATCGGCTCTCTCGACGAGTTGGAGGAGCTGAGTGGCCAGCGACCAACCGATCTCCACAAGCACGTCATCGATGAGATCGGTTGGGACTGCCCCGAATGTGGTGGTGCGATGGTTCGCGTCCCTGAGGTTCTCGACTGCTGGTTCGAGTCGGGCTCCATGCCCTATGGCCAGATGCACTATCCGTTCGAGAACAAGGAGCGCTTCGAGTCGACGTTCCCTGCCAAGTTCATCGCCGAGGGGCTCGACCAGACGCGTGGTTGGTTCTACACGCTGATGATCCTCTCCACGGCCCTGTTCGATCAGCCCGCCTTCGAGAATTGCGTCGTCAACGGGCTCATCCTCGCCGAAGACGGCCGGAAGATGTCGAAGAGCCTGAAGAACTATCCCGACCCGAGCACGATATTCACCGAGTTCGGGGCCGACGCCCTGCGTGCGTTTCTCATCAACTCGCCGGTGCTGAAGGCGGAGCCATTGCGCTTCAGCGAGGAAGGTGTCGCCGAGGTGGTCAGGACCGTGCTGCTCCCCCTCTGGAACACGTACAGCTTCTTCACCACATATGCCGAGGCAGACGGGATCAGCCTCGCCGATCTAGAGGGTGCCCCTCCGCCCGCCGATCGACCGGAGATGGATCGCTGGATCTTGTCGATGCTCCAAAGCCTGATCGCCGACGTCAACGCCGAGATGGAGGGCTATTACCTCTACAACGTCGTGCCGCCCGTCCTCGGATTCATCGATCACCTCACCAACTGGTATATCCGAAGATCGCGCCGCCGATTCTGGGCCGCGCGAGGCGAGTCCGGAGAGAGCGACGTCGACAAACTCGCTGCTTTCGCAACGCTCTACGAGGTGCTCACCACGTTCAACGACGCGCTGGCCCCCGTTCTCCCATTCATCACCGAGCACATCTATCAGGACCTCGTGGCCCGGCACGATCCGAACTCGGTGCGCAGCGTGCATCATCGCGACTATCCACGCGCCAACAAGGACATGATCGACTCCGATTTGGAGGAGTCGATGGCGATAGTTCGAGAGGTGGTCAGGTTGGGCAGGAACCTTCGAAAAAAGGAGGGTCACCGCGTCCGCCAACCGCTGGCGAGCATCACAGTGTCGACGCGCAGGGAAGAAATCGCGCGTGCGGTGTCAGAGCACGCCGATGTGATCGTCGAGGAACTGAATGTCAAAGATGTGATGACGAGCTCCGACGAGACCAACCTCGTGACACTCAAGGCGAAGGCGAACTTCAGGAAGCTGGGGCCCGAGCTGGGCAGCGAAATGCGGCATTATGCGTCCCTCATCGAAGCGTTGGACGAAGGTGATGTCATCAGAATCAGCGAGGGAGAGTCGATAGATCTCGACGGCCGCCAGATCGGACGGGACGACATCATCGTTGAGAGGACGCCAAAAGCGGAGACTCTCGTGGAGACCGGGGATGGCTTTGCCGTGGCGCTCGACACGAAGATCACCGACGAGCTCTTTCGGGAGGGCATGGCTCGAGAGGCGATCAGCCACATCCAGCGGATGCGGCGGGAGATGGATCTCGATGTCACCGACCGCATCGAGGTCCAGTGGTCGGCGTCCGACGGCATCGTGACGGAGGCCCTCGACGAGCATCGTCAGCGCATCAGTCAGGAGGTTCTCGCCGACTCCTTCTCATCTGACCTGCACACGGACGGTTCAGCGGTTGATATCGAAGGGCACGAGCTCCGCATCGCCATCTCGGTCATAGGCGACAGGGCGGAATAGCTCAGCGACTCTCTTCGTCTTCGGAATCTTCGTCGTCTTCGGAGTCTTCGGAGTCGTCGCCGTCTTCCGGGAAGATGAAGTACTCGTCAGCGTCCCCGTTTCCGGCATCGTCCTGGCCGGA
>QQVI01000126.1 GCA_003388545.1 Actinomycetota bacterium | reverse complement strand
CCTCGCGTCTCGGCAGGTCGTATTCGCCGGAGGCAGCCGCTTCCTCCATCAAGGCGTGCATCTCATCTTTTGTGATGGTCTTGCGAGCTCCGTGATCGACGTTGACCATCCGGAAGGTGGTGGTGAGCGTCTGCGCCGGGTCGATCTCTCCCGCGAGCTCATAGCCGAACCCGGCGAAGTGGCACACGTCGGCATCGCCAGAGCAGTCGACGAAGACGTCTGCCGTCACATTCATCAGGCCCGCCTTGGTCGCCACGGTGAGACTCTCGATGCGACCGTCGTCCACAGCCACCTCCTGAACGAATGCGTGGAGAAGGACACTCGCCCCTGCCTCTTCGACGAGTCGCTCCCAGACCACCTTGAGATGCTCGGCCAGGTATGTGACGCCGGTCCCGGCGCCGTAGGTGTTGGGCCGCTCCACGACCCTGCCGAGTGACTGGAGGCCGGCAATGACATCGTCCCCGATGCCCGAGACCACCTTTAGGGAACGCTCTCCGGGGGTGTAGAAGCCGTAGAAGGTGTCGAGTACGGCCGTCGAGTTTCCACCGAGGAACGGGAGCTTCTCGACGAGGAGAGTCTTCGCGCCGGTGCGCGCGGCGGCAATGGCGGCCGGCGAGCCCGCCGAACCAGAGCCGACGACGACTACGTCAAAGTGCATGCGGGCTCAGTCTCGGGCAGCAGGTCTCACTCCCCTTCCGGCTGTCGCAAGCCTGCGACAGCCACCTTCCCCGCTCGGCTCCGCCTTCGGGGAAGGAAGATACGAAGTCGGCCGACAGTGTCTCAGTGCACGTAGGGCTGGAGGACATCGCGGGCAATCAGAAAGCCCCTCTTCACCAACTCGTCGGTGGCCTCGAAGTCACGATCCTCATGCTCGATGATGATCGGCCCGTCATATCCGGCGCGATAGAGAGCAGAGAACACGACGCCCCAATCGACGTGGCCGAGCCCTGGCAAGCGCGGGATCTGCCAGCCGATGCCGGAGGACAGCGATCCGTTCTCGTACAGACCTTCGTAGTCGACCATCACATCCTTGGCCTGGAAGTGATAGAAGCGCTCGCCAAACTCGAGGATCGCGCTCTCGATGTCGATCATCAGCCAGATCAGGTGCGAGGGGTCGAAGTTGAGCCCGATCGTCTCTCCGAACTCCTCGAACATGCGGCGCCAGATCTTGGGGTTGTATGCGAGATTGTGCCCCGACGGCCACTCGTCCTTGGAGAAGATCATCGGGCAGTTCTCGATGGCGATCTTCACGCCGTTGTCCTTCGCAGCAGAGATGATCTCTGGCCAGACCTTTGTCGCCTCTTCCCAGTTCTCGTCCTGGGTCTTGGAGCGATCCGCGCCGATGAACGTGTTGACGACCGGAACCTTCATCTTGCCGGCCGCGACGATCACCTTCTTGAGGTGGTCGATGACCATCCGACGGTGCTCGTCGTCAGGGTGGAGGGGATTCGGGTAATACCCGAGCCCGGATATCTCCAGACCCTTCTCCTCCATGCTCCCGGCAATCTCGCCGGCCTGGTCATCAGTGATTCCGTCGACGTCGATATGACTCGTGCCGGCATACCTCCGCGTGTCACCACTCGATGCGGGCCAGCAGGCGATCTCGATCGTGGTGAATCCACTCGCAGCGGTCCATTCGGCGACCTCGTCCAGCGGTGTCTCCGGGAAGGGTGCGGTCAGAAGTCCCAGCTTCATGGTCGATCTCTCCTTATCTCTCGACAGTCATCCATCGTTTATCTGCGTCGCTCTTGGCGATGGCATCGGTCACCAGAACCGCGTCGTGGCCGTCGGCAAAAGTCGGGTATGTGGTGCCGGTGCCGTCCCCCTGGTCGATGGCCGTGTAGACCTGAGTGAAGAGCGCCCGAAAGGTGTCGGGGAATCCTTCGACGTGGCCGCTCGGATAGGCCATGTTCCTACTGGCCTCGGGTGCGGACATTCCAGGGTCCCGGTATAGAACTTCATTGGGCCTGTCTCGATGACCGATCATCAACTGATCCGGATGCTGGGAGTACCACGAGATGGCCCCCTCGGTGCCGGCGATCTCGTAACGGACTGAGTTCTTCTCGCCGGCGGAAACCTGAGAAATGGTCACTGCCCCCCTGGTGCCACCTTCGTACCGCAGCAGGATCCCGGCGGCGTCATCGCTGGTCATGGTCTCTTCGATCAACTCTGCGCCCTCGTCCGCCTTGGCGAATGACTCGACCGGTCCTGGAGGGTGGCGACGAATCGGGACCAGGGTGTGGAGGTCGCCCATCACGGCTTCGACATTTCGGCCCGATATGAAGCGAGTGAGATCGAGCCAGTGTGAGCCAATGTCCGCCACGGCACGCAGTTGACCGGCCTCCTCCGGTTGGAGTCGCCAGTTCCAGTCGGTGTCCTTCAGCAGCCAATCCTGGTGATATGAGCCCGTCAGAAACATCGGCTCACCAATATCACCTGCGGCCACCATCGCCATCGCCTGGTGGTTGAGTGGGTAGTGGCGAATGTTGAAACAGACCGCATTGACAAGGCTTGCATCGGATGCCCGAGCCACGAGGTCGGCCGTGTCTTCGGATGTGAGCGCAAGGGGCTTCTCGCAGACGACGTGTTTCCCCGCTTCGATCACGAGCCGGGCCTGGTCGGCATGGGCGTAGTTGGGGCTGGCGATGT
>QQVI01000147.1 GCA_003388545.1 Actinomycetota bacterium | reverse complement strand
GAAGACCCACCTCGACACAACACATCTCAAAGAATCGTTGCGGCCATCTCAGCGAGTGGCGAGCGGACGGATCGCTCGAGAGTGACATGGCCGAAGAGAGGTGAGCCCTTGAATTTCTCGATGAGGGCCGCCATACCCCCAAACGGCGAGATGTAGGGGTTGTCCACCTGCGAGAGATCACCACAGAACACCACTTTCGAGTCGCGAGACATCCGGGTCAGGATCACCTTCAACGTCGACAGCTCCAGGTTCTGCGCCTCATCGATGATGACGAACTCTCCTGTGATCGATCTGCCACGCAGGTAGGTCACGGCCGCCATCTCCAGCTCACCGCGATCGACCAACTCATCGATTGCTCCTCTAGCTCCATCCACGCCGGCATCTGAGAAGAGCGCGAACAGATTGTCATAGACCGCTGCCATCCAGGGAGCGAGCTTCTCGTTGAGATCCCCCGGCAGGTAGCCCACCTCCTGCCGGCCAACGGCCACGAGCGGACGGTATACAGACACTTTGCGATATCGACCCTGCTCGAGCACCTGCTCGAGCGCCGCAGCCAGGGAAAGGAACGTCTTCCCGGTTCCCGCCATCCCCATCACCGAGACGGCCGGAATGTCGGGATCGAGAAGCTGATGCAGGGCCACCGTCTGGCGAAGGTTCTTCGGCTCGACACCAAAGGCCTTCACATGGGTCGGCACCCGCTCAACAACGAGAGTGGGCTCGGATTGGATCACCCTGGCGAGCGCAGATCGGGAGGTACCTTCTCGCAGCACGACGAATTGATTGACCATCGCGTCGATCCCGGACAGCTCGATCTTTCCCTCTTCGAAGAGACGGTCGATGGTCATCCCGTCCGTTCGCATCTCGACGACGCCCGAGTGAAGCTGCTCAACCGGAACCGTATCGGCCCGGTAGTCCTGCACTGGCACTCCGAGCTGGGCTCCCTTGATCCGGAGGGCGGCGTCTTTCGTCACGAGGACCGGAGACTGGGAGGGAGGTATGTTGAGGCATGTCGCCAGGATCCGGTGGTCGGGCGTGGTCGGATCCAGGACCTTCGGGAGCCGATCGGATGTGATCCCGTTCAGTTCGATTCGGAGCGAACCACCGCCGGGAAGATCTACTGGGTCGCGGAGCCCACCGTCGCGGCTGGCTCCCAGCTCTTCGAACAGCCTGATGGCAGCCCGAGCATTGGCCCCTACCTCATCGATTCGCGTTTTCTTGCGATCGAGCTCTTCGACGACGACGAGAGGAATGACGACATCGTGTTCGTCGAATCGAAGTGCGGAGCGGGGGTCGGCGAGAAGGACACATGTGTCGAGGACGAAGGTGCTGGCCACCTGACTGGACTCCTTTGATGTCGCCAAGGTGCACAGCTTCCCCGGTTTTGGATCAAATTACAAGCATCGGATTCGCGGGGCTTCGGTCGCCGCAACCCGGCATCGGCGGGCTTGCGAGGTCAGGTGACGATCTTGAAGACGGGGTGTTGTTGCGCCACGGCGGCGAAATCTGAGGGGTCAGGATCGGACGGCACGTCGAAGTAGGGCCTGGTGATCCGTTCCTGCTTCCAGTATTGGTGAAGGAGCTCCCCCCTCCTTCCTGGAGGAACCTCGGCGAGGGTCACGTCCCGGCTCTGACGGCCTTGACGAAGGTGGACACTCTTGTTCTCACGCACGTTCTTTACCCACGAGACCTCGCCGTATGGGGAGACGATGTAGCCGGTGCCCTTGATGTCGAGCGGTGAGACAGGAACCGATCGCGGCTCTCCCGACCGGCGCCCGGTCGTGGTGAGCACGACCTGACGGCCCAAACCGCGCCGGGCAAGCCACATTGTGAACTTGTTCACTCGCCGGGTGCCCTTGGTGACCACATAGATTCGCGCCATATCGACCAACCTACCCCAGGCCGTATCAGCCACGTCTCATGCCGACCCAGGACATGAAGTCTTCAGGCTCCTTTGCGTTCACCACGCGGTCTCTGGTCGCCCAGCCACGTCGTGCGTACCGAATCCCGTAATCCATACGCACGAGATCGGATGGGTGATGGGAGTCGGTGTCGATGATGACGTCTACTTCGCCGAGCATCGCCTGGCGAACTACCTCAGCGCTGGCATCGAGTCGATCGAGTGCGCCGTTTACCTCCAGGGCGACTCCGGTGACCGACAACGCCTCGAGAATGACGTCGATGTCGAGATCGGCACCAGGGCGCCTACCGATCTTGCGTCCGCTCAGATGCCCGATGGCATTCACCGCAGGATCGCGCAGAGCGATCAGGACCCTCGATGTTTGCTGGTCTCGGTCGAGGTCGAAGTGGGAGTGGATGCTGGCGACGCAGTAGTCGAACTCGAGCCTGAACTCGGGGTCGTAATCCAAACTCCCATCGGGCCCGATGTTCAACTCGCAGCCGAACAGGAGCCTTATGTCGGGATAGTCCTCTTGCAGGCTCCGAATTCGATCGCGATGGGCCAGCATCTCCTCGCGTGTCGATCCGTTGATCGATAGGTCCTCACCGTGCTCCGTGAATGCCACGTAGCGATATCCAGCACCGACTGCTGCCTCCACCATCTCTTCGAGAGTGGCCCGCCCATCTCCGGACCGGTCCGAGTGGTAGTGAAGGTCACCTCGAATATGGTCCCGCTCGATCAACTCGGGAAGGTCG
>QQVI01000117.1 GCA_003388545.1 Actinomycetota bacterium | reverse complement strand
GCTCATGCCTTCGACGACCTCGAATTCGACCTCGACGATTGCCGGTGTGGCACGCGTGGCCGCCGGGGGCATCGCTGGCGCAGTCGCGACGTTCACCTCTTCGGCAGGCGCAAGCGACATCTCCGCTTTGGGAACCATCGCGGGCAACACGTCGCCGGAGCCTGCAGTGCCCTCGACCCCGACCTGAGTCAGATACTCGTCCACCTGCTCGGACACGATGCCATCGTCAACCGAGTTACGGCTCGCCGTGATCATCAGGGCACCGATGGCCAGGCCCACCGCCACGAGTGTCCCCAGAACGCCGACGGTCACCAGGGTGCCGAGGGTGTAGTGAGGGTGAGACGGAACTTTGCGCTCCGGGCCGGAACCGGTCTCCGGCCGCGCCTCTGTTGTCTGTGTCATCTTCCTTCTCCTTCTGCGAGGATTGCCGGGATGTTCTGAAAGCCTTCGATCATCGATTCGCGTGCCTCGAGCCAAACGGTGTGGACCGGGCACGCCACTGCGCCGGGGCAGGCCTCATCGCGGAAGACACATCTTCCGCTTTCGGCGGGTCCCTCCAAGGTCTGGATCAGGTCGTAGAGAGTGATGCTGTAGGCCGCCTCGGTGAGGCGGTATCCGCCGCCAGGGCCCCGATTCGACGTCACCCAACCTGCCTTGACGAGTGGGGACATGATCTGTGGGAGGAAGCTGGTCGTGGTCTCGATGCGATCGGCCAGGACCGCCCCTTGCAGGTGGCCGTCCTCGCTATGCAGCTCGCGAAGCGCCGAGAGCCCGAGGTCGGTCCGACGTTGAAACGTGATATTCATCAATTCCTGAGTCAACTACTCAGGAATTGGAGCCCGTAGGGCCATTGGTCCCATTTCGATGGGACCACAAAGGAGAAAGGACGGGCACGGCGCAAGGGTGTGCCTGCCGACACACCCTCACGCAGCTCAACGTCGAGTTCGTCTACATGTCGTAGTAGAGGTGGAACTCGTAAGGGTGCGGACGGAGACGGACCGGATCGACTTCGTGCTCGATCTTGTAATCGATCCAGGCTTCGACAAGCCCTTCTGTGAAGACGCCACCCTGGAGGAGGAACTCGTGATCATCGCGCAAGGCTTCGAGCGCCTCGGTGAGAGATCCCGGGACACTGGGCAGGCCCTCCAACTCGGCCGGGGGCAGGTCGTAGATGTCCTTGTCGACCGGATCGTGTGGCTCGATTTGGTTCTGGATGCCATCCAATCCGGCCAGGAGCATCGCAGCAAAGGCCAGATATGGGTTGGCCGTCGGGTCGGGGCAGCGGAACTCGAGACGCTTCGCTGCCGGCGACTGTGAGTACTGCGGGATCCTGACCGCTGCCGAGCGATTCCGGCTCGAGTAGACCAGGTTGACCGGGGCCTCATAGCCGGGCACCAGACGGTGATAGGAGTTGGTGGTCGGCGCGGCGAACGCCAGCACCGCCGGTGCGTGCGCGAGAAGCCCGCCGATGTACCACCTGGCCATGTCGGACAGCCCTGCGTAGCCACTCTCATCGAAGAAGAGCGGATCGCCATCCTTCCAAAGTGACTGGTGCGTGTGCATGCCGGAGCCGTTGTCCTCGAAGACCGGCTTGGGCATGAAGGTCACAGACTTGCCTGCGGCCCAGGCGGTGTTCTTCACGATGTACTTGTAGAGGGTGACGTTGTCTGCCGTTCTCAGGAGAGTGTCGAATCGCATGTCGATCTCGGCCTGACCGGCGGTGCCAACCTCGTGGTGCTGCACCTCGATCTCGATGCCGGCCGCTTCGAGATTGGCCGTCATGTCGGATCGAAGGTCCTGGTAGTGGTCCGTCGGCGGTACCGGGAAGTATCCCTCCTTGTACCTGGGCTTGTAGCCCTTGTTGCCGCCCTCCTCGGCCACGCCGGAGTTCCACGCGCCTTCGACCGAGTCCACGTAATAGAACCCGGAGTGCTGGTTCTGGCCGTAGCGAACGTCGTCGAAGATGTAGAACTCGGCCTCGGGGCCCCAGTAGGACGTGTCGGCCAGACCTGTGCTCGCCAGATAGTCCTCGGCCTTCTTCGCCACGTAGCGAGGGTCGCGGTCGTACGGCGACTTGGTGAGCGGGTCGTGGACGAAGCAGTAGAGGATGAGGGTCTTTCGGGTGCGGAACTGGTCGTCGACGGCCGTGTCCGGATCCGGTACCAGGATCATGTCGGACTCCTGGATCTGCTGGAACCCTCGAATCGAGGAGCCGTCGAACCCGAAGCCTTCCTCGAAGGAGTCTTCGGTGAGTTGATGGGTTGGGACGGTGAAGTGCTGCACCTGGCCCGGGAGGTCGCAGAACCTCAGGTCGATGAACTCGTAGTCGCCGTCGGCAACGATGCTTAAGACGTCGGCAGCCGTCTTGCTCACTTTCTCCTCCTTGCTCTGTTTGGGAGTGAACACGCAGATTTGTATCGGAGGGCCGTTTCGCATCCGTTGCCGAAATATGAACGCTGTGTTTCGAGGCTCCGCCTTGTGGGCGCGAGATTGGCGCATGGGGGTTGCGGGGTCGGCGAATTCCACGGTCGTTCAAGACCACCTCGGCATAATCACAATGGTGATCAGGATCCTGACCCGGCCTCCGGGAGCCAACGAGTTCAACCCGATCCCTAGCGGCCAGCTCGATTCGATAGGCCCCGGGGACCTCGCC
>QQVI01000017.1 GCA_003388545.1 Actinomycetota bacterium | reverse complement strand
TCCCTGCCGACCTTGCCCGCATAGGCCTGGTGCGGGCCTCGTCCAAAGCGTTCGACTCCTATCAACCCCGTCAGGTCCATGCCGAAGTGGTGTACTTCCTGGCGACGGGCGCGGATGGCTCGGGTGGCCTGATGCAACGGGGTTGGGAGGAGCTGGCATCGGCAATCGACGTGGTGCGTGTCCCCGGTATGCACTCGGGGCCCAACTCCATCCTGGTGCCTCCGAACGTCTCGGTTCTGGCCCGGGAGTTGGCCGACCGAGTGCCTGCACCCACCCAGGGTTTGCGAGCGACGGTGAGTGACTCCGGGTAGCGCTGAGTGCCCGCCCGATGTAGGATTTCTCACGCCAACTCATTGGGGGGCGGCGGGTTGCGTGTGGTTACGCGCGGCCACTAGACAATCCAGGGGAGGACCCAAAAATGCGTCGTAAGTCATTGGCGCTCGCGGCGGTAGTCGGAATGTTGTTGGCGGCCTGCGGAACCGCAGGAGAAGAAGCCACAACTACGACATCTGCCGATGTCACCACAACGACCGTGGCCGAGACGACGACTTCCAGCGTCGCCGAGACCACCACTACGACCACTTTCGAGACCGTCACGGTGAAAGTCGTGACCCTACCGTTCATCACCTTCGCCCCGTACTACATCGGTCTCGAAGAGGGCTATTACGAGAAGTACGGAATCGACATCGAACTGGTCGAGTTCACGGTGCAGGAGGAGATCCTCCCGGCCCTGTCGAGTGGTCAGGTCGACGTTTCCTCCGGCCTGGTCAGTGCGGGCATGTTCAACGCCATGGCCCGAGGCAGCGAGATCAAGATCGTTGCCGACAAGGGCTATGTCGATCCTGATGGATGTGTCAACTGGACGGTGCTTGGCCGAGACGACCTGGTCGAAAGCGGAGAACTGGACACGGCCGATCAGCTCGAAGGTTTGACGGTGAACATCGTCCCGGCGACCTGGCTCGAGTACTACCTCTCCGAGGTCCTTGCCGAAGGCGACCTCACACTCGACGACATCGACAAGGTCAACATCTCGTCCCCGGCCGTTCCTGAGGCCCTCGACACGGACCAGATCGACGCGGCGGTCAACGCAGAGCCATGGGTCACGCGACTCAACGCTGCTGGACACGTCCCCGTCTTGCCTCTGCCCCAGGAGCTGACGCCCGGCCAGTCCGGTGCCGTGCAGCTCTTCGGACCGACGCTCCTCGGCGACAATCGCGATGTCGGCGTGAGGTTCATGGCCGGCTACCTCGAGTCGGTGGCGCAATATGCCGAGGGGCCGACCGAGCGTAACCTCGAGATCATCGCCGAGTTCAGCCAGCTGCCTGAAGATCTGTTGAGCACGATGTGCTGGCCCGCGATCAACCCCTCTGGAGATGTCGACGAGAACGGCATCATGAGGTTCCAGGAGTTCGCAGTCGACCGCCAGTACCTCGACACGATCGTCGAGGCGGACGTGTTCATGGACTCGTCATTCCTCGAAGAGGCGCGCGAGATGATGGGGGCAGGCGGTTGACGGCACAGACCGCTGCGGCCGCGATCTCCGTAGAGAAGGTCTCCAAGCTCTTCGATACCCCATCGGGCAGGGTCGAGGCGCTCAACAACGTGAGCATGGAAGTTCGGCCCGGCGAGGTGGTCTGCCTCGTCGGACCGAGCGGCTGCGGCAAGTCGACGCTGCTCCGGATACTGGCCGGTCTAACCGAGCCCAGCGCCGGGACTGTTTCTCTTGACGGGCACAACGACGACCCGGTTCGGAGAACGATGGTCTTCCAGGACCATGGGCTGTTCCCATGGATGACGCTCCTCGACAACGTGGCCTTCGCGCTCGAAGCCGATGGAGCAGCCAAGAACGACCGAAGACGTCGTGCGTCCGCCCTGCTGGAACAGCTTGGTCTGGCATCGTTCCAGGACCGCTTCCCCGACGAATTGTCCGGAGGGATGCGTCAGCGGGCTGCCATCGCCCGGGCAATGCTCACCGAGCCGCAAGTTCTGTTGATGGACGAGCCATTCAGCGCCCTGGACGCCCAGTCGAAGCTGGTGCTCCAGGAAGAGCTGATGCGGTTGTGGGAGGCCGGCAGCCAGACGGTCGTCTACGTGACCCACGACATACGCGAGGCCGTGATCCTGGGTGACCGGGTGCTGGTGATGACGGGACGTCCCGGGACGATCCAACTGGGACTCGACATCGAGCTGGCACGGCCAAGAGACGTTTTTGATCGAGATCACCCCGAGGTGAAGGCGAAGGCATGGACTATCTGGAACGCAATAGAGGGCCAGGTGCGTCGCAACTTGCACATCCCGACCTAGCCGACGGCCTTCCCCGGAGGGCGCTCGGATGGAGGCCGCTGTGGCTGGTCCCTGCCGGCCTCTTCGTGGTCATGCTCGTTGCGTGGGAATTGCTGGTGCTGGCCGGGGTGGTTGATGCGCTGTTGTTCCCGCCGCCATCGCGAATTCTCGAATCCGCCGGTGAGTTGACTGCCAACGGTGTGCTCCCCGGGCACATCGCTGCGACAGTTCTGCGGGTGCTGGCAGCTGTGGTCCTCGGAGCCGGGCTTGGAACCCTGCTCGGCGTGGCCATGGGTAGCTCCCACCGCCTGCGCTCCGTGCTCGACCCGATAATCGGGGCGCTCCACCCCGTGCCCAAGATCGCCATCCTCCCCTTGATAATGGTGGTGTTTGGCATCGGTGACGTGTCGCTGGTGATCGTCATCGCTA
>QQVI01000355.1 GCA_003388545.1 Actinomycetota bacterium | reverse complement strand
CGAGGGCCTACAGCATCAGGACGGCCACAGCCTCGTCCTGGCGTCGACGGTGCCTGTATGCCAGGCGTACGACCCGGCATTCGCATACGAGCTGGGCACAATCGTCGAGGATGGGATTCGAAGAATGTACGGGGAAAACCCCGAGGACATCTTCTATTACCTGACCCTCTACAACGAGAACTACTCCCAGCCTGAACGTCCGGAGGGTGTGGAGGAGGGCATCCTCGAAGGTCTCTATCGGTGGTCCGACCGCAAGGGCGATGGCATACCAGCGACCATTCTCTTCTCGGGCACAGCCAACCTGGCGGCTCGTGAGGCAGTCGAGGAGCTGTCGGAGCATTACGGGGTCGACGCCGAGCTCTGGTCGGCGACCTCATACAAGAAGCTCCGGGAAGAAGCGGTTCGCATAGACCGTTGGAATCGACTTCACCCTGGGGAGCCTCCGCGTAAGGCACGGGTGACCGAGATTCTGGAACAGTCGGAAGGACCGATAGTCGCGGTGTCTGACTTCATGACCATGGTCCCGGATCAGGTCTCGAGGTGGGTGCCACGACGATTCAGCATTCTCGGCACGGATGGCTTCGGCAGATCGGACTCCAGGTCGGCTCTGCGGGACTTCTTCGAGATCGATGCCGGTCACGTCGTGGTGGCCACTCTCGCCTCTCTCGCAGCCGAGGGGACCATCGAAGCTGATCGAGTCAGCGATGGCATGGAGCGGTACGGAATAGAGCCCGACACGGTTGACCCGAGCACCGTCCACTGATGGTTGCGATTCGCCAGGTCCCGCCATCGTCCCGCTTGAGAGAAGAGACGCTGCTCATCGACGTGCGAGAGACGGGAGAAAGGCTGGCGGGCCATATCGAGGGCACCCCTCACATCCCCGTGGGCCGACTCCAGGACGACCTGCCGGCTCTCATCTCTGATCTAGACACCGAGCTGGTCTTCTATTGCGCAACTGGCTCTCGTTCCAAGGTCGCTGCGGCCTTCGCTACCGCCATGGGCTATACCGATACCGCCTCGATGGATGGAGGCTTCGAACGCTGGCGGAATGAAGGGTTGGATTGGGTCAGTCCCGGGCAGCTGACGGATGAGCAGGCCATGCGCTACGCGAGGCACATCACGCTTCCCGGTGTCGGGGCGCGAGGACAGGAGAGGCTTCTGTCGGCCAGGGTCGCAATCGTCGGCGCGGGTGGCCTCGGATCGCCTGTTGCCCTCTATATCGCTGCCGCAGGGATCGGGACTGTCGGGATCATCGACGACGACCGCGTCGACTCGACCAACTTGCAGCGCCAGGTGATCCACAGCCTCGACCATGTCGGGCAGTCGAAGACCGACTCGGCGCGCGAGCGGATCAGCGCACTCAATCCTGACGTGAAAGTCGAGCTCTACCCCGAGAAGCTCGATGCCGCGAACGCCTTCCGGATCCTCTCCGGCTACGACGTGATGGTCGACGCCACGGACAACTTCCCTACCCGCTATCTCTTGAACGACGTCTCTCTGAACCTGCGCATCCCGGTCGTCCATGCTTCGATCTATAGGTTCGAGGGCCAGGTATCTGTGTTCGACCCGTATCAAGGGCCGTGCTACCGATGCCTCTTCCCGCTTCCTCCCCCACCAGAGATCGCAGCGTCGTGCGACGCCGGCGGCGTGCTCGGCGTGCTGCCAGGGGTCATGGGGACAATCCAGGCGACCGAGGCCCTGAAGGTCGTCCTCGGACTCGGTGAGACTCTCGTGGGACGGATACTTCTCTACGACGCCCTCGCCCAGCGCACCTCCGAGCTCCGGGTCGCTCGAAATCCTGAGTGCCCGGCCTGTTCCGATGAGCAAAACCCACCGGAGCTCATCGACTACGACCCCTCGTGCCGACCGGCCTGAACTCGATCCGCCTTCCCCGTCAGACACTGCTGGCCATGGAAACCCATGCCCGAAACTGCGCGCCCTTGGAATGTTGTGGTCTGATCGCGACCGATTTCATCGGCGAGGTTCGCTTCGTCTATCCACTGACAAACTCGGAATCCTCAACGAGCTCCTTCAGCATCGCCCCGGAGGAGGCTTTCGGGGCATTCATGCATGCGGATCGCTCAGGTTGGCGAATCGGAGGCGTCTTCCACTCTCATCCCGGGTCACCAAGCACGATGTCGAAGCGCGACATCGCAGAGTCAGCCGATTCGCGCTGGCTTCACCTGATCATTGGCCGGGATGGGCTGCGGTGCTACCGGCTGGAAGAGAAAGAGGCAGTCGAAGTCGCGATAGAGACGATATGAGACCGGCTCATGCGATGCCACCTATGACCAACCCCAGCACCAGGAACAGGACATAGACACCCATCCCGCCGGCGAGCATCGTCCATCGGTAGGCAGCGGGGATCTGGCTCTTACCGAGCAGGTAATAGCCGATGACTCCGAGAAACGGGATCACGAGTATCGCCAACATCCAACCGACGCCGGCACCCGTGGATAGGTCATCTCTCCTGATGATCTCCCAAAGTGCGATCACGACCCATGCGGCGTAGAGCGCCAACGGGAGCACATAGGCATACAGCCCGAGAAACCCTCCGATCACCGATGCAAACGTGACTCCCATGAGATTGACCCCTTTCTGTTGGGTGACTTCGAGGCTTGCAGGGACGTCCGGCAAGCCGATCGATTCGATATCGGGCCTGGCTTCGGCAAATACGTTCACGGCAGGGCGCACATCAGCGGCATCGCCCCCCGGCAT
>QQVI01000076.1 GCA_003388545.1 Actinomycetota bacterium | reverse complement strand
ATGCGAACTTCCTCCCGAAGTCTTCGAGCTCTAACGGGCGCCGGAATTGGCGTCGTTGCGCTGTTCGCCCTTCTCGCGGTCACCGGCCCCAATCCCGAGACGGAGATGAGCTACACGATCCACAGGATGGGAGGACCTTGCCTCCAATTGGAGAAGTGGGGTCTGTTCGGATGGGATGTCATCGGACAGACATCACGGCTGACGCAGGTGACAGAAGGCGACTGGCAACGACCCGGCGTTGAATCCGATTGCCAGGACATCGACGATCGATTGATCCTCGTGAGGCTCCCGCCGAATGCCACACCTGGCTCCTATCGGATTTGCGGTCTCGCTGACGATTTGCCTTGCATGACCGTGCGGGCGGTCCCCTTCGAGGGAACCGGGCCCGGCCCCTGACAGACACTATCTCGTCGTGACCGGCGCATCGCAGGCTTGACTCCCACCAGCCGCGATCGCCGCGGCAAAGCAGAAGGGCTCCTCAAGCCAGCTACGAGCAGGAGTAAGTTCAGGTGGTCTCCGACAAAAGGAGAGAGACATGGGAGATCATCCCAACGTACAGGCCATGCGTGAGCTGCTTGATGCCTTCAATGCCGGCGACGAGGAACAGATCCGCGCCCACATGGCCGAAGATGTGAAATGGCACATGATCGGCGGTGACACCGTCGTCGGCGTGGACGCCTTGGCCCAAGCCATGGGTACCGGGGGCGACGCCGACTTCTCGATCGAAGCCGAAGTGCACGACGTTGTCGGCAACGACACTCACGTCATCGCCCTCGTGAATGCAAAGGCGACAGCAGGAGGCCAGACCTTTGAATACCGGACGGCCGAGATCGCTCACATGAAAGACGGGAGAATCACGGAACGATGGGCGTTCTCGGACGACACCGGCGCCATCAACGACTTCTTTGCCCAGCTCGGCTGAGGATGACGGCTGAACAACTCGAGCGGCTGGCCCGGCCTCCACCGGAGGCTCGGCGCTGTTGCTCGTCATCCTGGAACTCGACTCGCACATGGCGCCATCGGTAGGTCAGACCGCTGAGAGGTCGAGATCGGTCACCGAACGTGACATCGAGTTGTTCAGCGAGATCAGCGGCGACTTCAACCCGATCCACTACGACGCCGAGATGGCGGCGCAAACCAGGTTCGGGGAGGTGGTGGTTCAAGGGGGTGTTATCACCGCCATACTCAATGCCGTCGTCGCAGAGGACCTCCCCGGGCCCGGATCGGTGTTCCTCCAGACCAACTACCGATTCCTTGCGCCGGTCCGTCCCGGTGACACCATCACCGGTCGAGTCGAAGTGACGAAAGTGCGCACGGACAAGCCGATAACCGAGCTGAAGACGACCGTATCGAGGGATGACGGGATCATCGTCCTCGAGGGTGAAGCTGTCTGCTACACGATGGATCTCAAGGGGCGTCAGCATGCCAGCGGGTAGCTTGGGATTCTGATCTGAAGGAGGTTCAGTAGATGCCGTCAGTTGAGGAGTGGGTCGAAGGGTACCGGTCGGCCTGGGAGACGAGAGACGCCGAAGCTGCCGCCAGTCTCTTCACCGAGGACGCGAGCTACCGCTCGAATATCTTCGAGGAGGCCCACCTCGGACGCGACGGAGTGAGGAACTACTGGGCAGGCGTCACGAGCGGGCAATCGGACGTCGCGGTCAAAATGGGCAGACCGATATCCGAGGGCGACCGGACAATGGTCGAGTGGTGGACAACGATGAACGTCGAAGGCTCACCAACGACGCTCACGGGCTGCCTCATCCTCCAATTCGACGAGAGCGGTTTGTGCAGTGATCTCCGTGAGTACTGGCACGTCGGTGAGGGATCACTGATGCCCCCGCCCGGATGGGGTGAGTGACCTAACCGAACTCAATACCCTGCGCCAAAGGCAGGTCGTCACCCCAGTTGATCGTCGTGGTTTGTCGCCGCATGTAGGCCTTCCAGGCATCCGAGCCCGCTTCACGGCCTCCTCCGGTCTCCTTCTCGCCCCCGAAGGCACCACCGATCTCTGCGCCCGAAGTCCCGATGTTCACATTGGCTATCCCGCAGTCTGATCCGGTGTGGCTGAGGAACCTCTCGGCGTTCTTGAGCGACTCGGTGAAGATCGCCGACGACAGGCCCTGTGTCACCCCGTTCTGGATCTCAATGGCCTCGTCGAGGCTGTCGAACTCGATGACCCAGAGGATCGGGGCGAACGTCTCTTGCTGGGTGATGGAGGCTTCCTTAGACACGAGCGCAATGGTCGGCTCGACGAAGTAGCCAGGGCGATCGATGCGCTCCCCGCCGGTGACGATGTTCGCACCCTGCTCTCTTGCGATGTCCAGAGCGTTCATCATCTGCTCGATGGCACCCTCGCCGGCCACCGGGCCCATCACGGTCCCGTCTTCCAGCGGATCACCGATATTGACCTGCTTGTAGGCCTCTACCAGACGACTGACGAGTTTGTCGGCGACGGCCGTGTGGACGAGCAGACGCCGGAGTGTCGTGCAGCGCTGCCCGGCGGTTCCAACCGCTGAGAAAAGCACTGCTCTCACGGCCAAGTCGAGATCGGCGTCGTCCATCACGATCACCGCGTTGTTGCCGCCCAGCTCGAGGATGGTACGGCCCATACGCTGGGCGACCGCCGGCCCGACGATCCTCCCCATGTTGCACGACCCGGTTGCCGAGATGAGCGGCAGCCGGGTGTCAGAGTTCATCGCGTTCCCGACGGTCTTCCCGTCGCCGACGGCCAGGTTG
>QQVI01000056.1 GCA_003388545.1 Actinomycetota bacterium | reverse complement strand
CCCAGAAGTCCTCCAAGCCTTCACTGAGTATCTGCTCGGCGATGGGGCTGCTGGTGAGACGGGCATGATCCTCGATCGCCGATCGAATCCGCTCCAACTCGACGTCGTTGGGCCGTCGCGCCCGCGGCGCTGTGTCCGACAGCTTCCCCTTGAATCTCAAGTCCGGGTCCCAGATGAACGCCTCGCCACCGGTCATGCCGGCTGCGAAGTTCCGTCCGACCTCGCCGAGCACGATGGCAGTCCCTCCCGTCATGTACTCACAGCCGTGGTCTGAGCAGCCTTCGACCACGACCCGTGCGCCCGAGTTGCGGACGGCGAACCGCTGACCGACCTTCCCGGCGATGAAGACGCTCCCGCCGGTCGCCCCGTAGAGAACGGCATTTCCGGCGGCTTGGGGGACTCCGCCACGGCGCTTCGGAGAAACGGTGATCAGACCCCCACCCATGCCCTTGCCGACGTAGTCGTTCGCCGTCCCGAACAAGCGAAGGGTCACGCCGGGTGTCAGCCAGGCGCCGAGGCTTTGCCCGGCCGTGCCGGACAGCCTCACATCGATCGTCCCGTCGGGGAGACCGTCGTCGCCATGCCTTGCTGCAATCGCTCCTGCCAACCGGCTGCCAATCGACCGATCGACATTCCGGACGGGATAGTGGAGCTCGACCTTCGACCCGTCGGCGATTGCATTGCTGGCATCGGCGACGAGTCGCAGACTGAGACTGGAGAGGGGAATGGTCTTGTATCCCTCGTGAGTCTTTCTACCGGTCGACTCCACGAGGATCCCGGCGAGGTCGGCAGAAAGCGGGTGTGACTGATCCGCCGGGCGCAGCAGATTGGCCCTTCCGACGACCTCCTCGATCGAGCGGGCGCCCAGGGCCGCCAGATGATGCCGAACCTCCTCGGCGAGGTGCTGGAAGAGGATGACTACCTGGTCCGCCGAGCCCGCGAACTTGGCACGAAGATCGAGGTCCTGTGTCGCGATGCCAACCGGGCATGTGTTGAGATGGCATTGGCGGACCATCTTGCAGCCCATGGCGAGCAGGGGCAGGGTGCCGAACCCGAAACGCTCAGCGCCGAGAAGGGCCGCCACCACGACGTCCCGTCCGGTCCGAAGGCCACCGTCGGTCTCCAACACCACGCTCGATCTCTGGTCGTTGGCCACCAGGACCTGATGCGCCTCAGCGATGCCCAACTCCCAAGGGGAGCCGGCATGTTTGACCGACACGAGCGGTGACGCCCCCGTCCCACCTTCGGAACCTGAGATCGTGATGACGTCGGCGTCGGCCTTGGCCACTCCAACGGCGATGGTGCCGACGCCCGGCTCGCTCACGAGCTTGACCGACACCCGGGCCCCGGGCTTGAACGCCTTGAGGTCGTAGATCAGCTGTGCGAGATCCTCGATGGAGTAGATGTCATGATGCGGCGGCGGTGAGATCAGCGTCACTCCGGGCTCGGTGTGGCGGAGACGGGCTATTTGGGGCGTCACCTTGTGTCCGGGCAGCTGGCCGCCTTCGCCGGGCTTGGATCCCTGGGCCATCTTTATCTGCAGCTCCTCCGCCGAGCTCAGATACCCGGGTGTGACACCGAAACGACCCGAGGCCACCTGTTTGATCGCCGAGTTGCGCTTGGTGCCATAGCGATTTGGATCCTCCCCGCCCTCACCAGAATTGGATCGCGCTCCGATCATGTTCATCGCGATTGCGAGTGCCTCGTGAGCCTCTTGAGACAGGGCGCCCAGCGACATGGCGGCAGTCGTGAACCGCCTCATTATGTGCTCGGCTGGCTCGACTTCTTCGATCGGGACCGGCTCTCGCTGCACGAATGTCAGGAGGTCGCGAACAACCGCCGGAGGCCGATCGTTGATTGTCTCCAGGTACCTGCCCCAGGCATCCGTCTCGCCCGAGCGAACCGACTTCTGCAGGTCCAAAACGACCTTGGGACCTGTGATGTGGAGATCCTCACCACGTCGATGCTTGTAGAACCCACCGGACTCCGGCTCGCCATCGACGTAGCTGGCGTGCCTGGCAAGAGCGAGATCGGCGATCTCGGCCATTCCCAGCCCCCTGAGACGACGGGGAGCGTTCCGGAAGGCCCGGCGACAGACCTTCTCGGCGAGACCGATTGCTTCGAAGAGCTCCGATCCGCGGTAGGCCGACAGAGTGCAGATGCCCATCTTGGACATGATCTTCAATATCCCCGATTCGAGGGCAGCCCGATAGTTCTCCTGCGCCGTTACGGGGTCGATGTCGACCTGGCCGTCGGCGACGAGGCCGATCACCCGGTCGATCGCCAAATACGGATTGACCGCCGAAGCACCGAAGCCGATGAGGCATGCCACGTCGTGGGCATCTCTTGGCTCACCCGAGACGACCACGATCGATACGTCGCCACGCACTCCTTCGTCGATGAGATGCTGATGAACCGCTCCCACTGCGAGAAGGATGGGGATCGGGGCCTCCTCTGCACTCGTCTCCCGGTCGGAGAGGACGATGATCGTCGCTCCGAGCTTCACCGCCTGAGCCGCCTCGGCGCAGACAGCGTCCAGCCTCTTCTCCATGCCATCGCGACCCTCGGCCGCCGGCCACGTGACGGGTATCCAATGCGAGAAGAATCGGGGATCGCCGGAGCGGACGATCGACTCGAGCTCGGCATCGGACAGGACCGGGCTGGAGAGCTCGATCAAGTGCGCTTGGGAGGGCTCATCTTCGAGAAGTGGGCCGCGGCGACCGAGCTGAATCCGGAGCGAC
>QQVI01000127.1 GCA_003388545.1 Actinomycetota bacterium | reverse complement strand
GGGCGCCGTCGTGTTAGGCCTCGGCCTCATGGCCCGGCTGGCCAACCGACTCGCCATCTCGCCAATCCCACTCTTCCTTCTCGCCGGTCTCGCATTGGGAGAAGGCGGGCTGATCCCGATCGTCACCTCCGAGGAGTTCATCGAAGTAGGTGCCGAGATCGGTGTCATCTTCCTTCTGCTGATGCTCGGTCTCGAGTACTCCGCCGGCGAGCTCGTTGCGGGGATGCGTAGCGTCGCGCCAGCCGGGCTATTGGACCTGGCGCTCAACTTCACCCCCGGAGTCGCCGCCGGCCTGCTGCTCGGGTGGCCCGTGGTGGCCGCACTCTTCCTCGGCGGTGTCACATACATCTCCTCGAGTGGCGTCATCGCCAAGCTGCTCAACGACATGGGCTGGACCGGTAACCGGGAGACACCTGTGGTCCTGTCCCTTCTCGTATTCGAGGACCTGGTCATGGCCGTGCTGTTGCCGATCCTCGGCGTGCTCGCCCTGGGTGGCACTCTCTCCGGCGCGATCCTGGCGATAGCCATCGCCCTAACCGTGGTGATCGCTGTCATCGCCTTCGCCTATCGGCAGGGGGACAAGATCGGCGAGCTCATCTTCCACACCTCGGACGAGGTGAGCCTCCTCACGGTCCTCGGGTTGACTCTGCTCGTCGCAGGGCTCGCCGAAGGCATTGGAGTGTCGGCCGCCGTCGGCGCATTCCTCGTCGGGATCAGCGTCGCCGGTCCGGCGGTGGAACGGGCCCAAGCGCTGCTCAGCCCCTTGCGTGACCTCTTCGCAGCCGTCTTCTTCGTCTTCTTCGGTCTTTCTACCGACCCGGCAGACATCCCCGGAGTGCTCCTGGTGGCAGTGGCCCTTGGTCTGGTGACCGCAGCGACCAAGGTCGTGGTCGGTAGGTGGGCATCCCGACGGAACGACATCGGGAGTCGGGGTCAGATACGTGCCGGCCTCTTGCTCATTCCCCGAGGGGAGTTCTCGATAATCATCGCCGGCCTCGGTGCCGGCGTCGCCGGAGGAGGAGAGCTGCCCGCCCTTGCCGCCGCCTACGTGCTGCTCATGGCAGTGGCCGGCCCGGTTGCGGTGAGAATCCAACAGTCACGGCAGGAGAGAGCGGTCGCCGTAGCATCTCCCGAATAGAGAAAGGGCCCGGTGACCCGGGCCCTTCCTTCTCCTCCCTCGATCTGGCTTACGCCGATATTGCCGAGCCGAGAACCGCCTGCCCGAAGTAGACCAGGAAAGCGATTGCCACCACCCACAGGAGCGGGTGTATCTCGTCGAACTTGCCTTTCACCACCTTGATCAGGGTGTACATCACGAAGCCGGCGCCGATGCCGACGGTGATGCTGAATGTGAGGGGCATCAAGACGATGGCGAGCAGGGCCGGGAAGCCCTCCTCGAGATCGGTGAAGTCGATGCCTTTGATGAGGCTCGCCATCAGGAACCCGACCAGGATCAGCACCGGTGCGGTCGCCTGCGGGGGAACGATCCCGGCCAGGGGGGCCAGGAATATCGCCAGCAGGAACAAGACACCCACGACCACCGAGGTCAGGCCGGTCCGGCCGCCTTCGGCCACGCCTGCCGAGCTCTCGATGTAGCTCGTGTTGGAGCTCACACCCGCGGCACCACCGATCGCTGCGCCGATGGAGTCGACGAACAGCAACGTGCCGATCTTGTCGATCGAGCCGTCCTCTTCGACCAGGTCTGCCTGCTCGACGATGGCCGTTGCCGTGCCCATCGTGTCGAAGAAGTCGGTCAGCATGAAGCTGAAGATCGTGAGCAAAGCCGCCACGAAGCCGAGCTGCGTGAACACGTTGCCCAGATCGAACTCACCGAGCGTGTCGAAGCTGGGGGTTGCCGTGAGCGTGTCGGGCACCGACGCCACACCCATGATCAGGCCGACGATGGTGGTGGCGATGATGCTGATGACCAGGGCCCCGGGCACCTTCCTCGCATACAGCAGGACGGTGATGAGGAGACCGATCAAGGTCAACCATGCGCCGGAGCTGTTGGGGAAGATGAACTCGACCGGCGTTCCGCCCCCTTCAGGGCTGCCGATCAGTCCGCCATTGACGAAGCCGATGAACAAGATGAACAGGCCGATGCCGACACCGATCGCCCTCTTCAAGGACAACGGGACGGCGTTCATGATCGCCTCCCTCAGCCCGACGAGCACGAGGGCCGCCACTACCAGACCTTCGATCACGATCACGCCCATGGCCCCAGCCGGGGTCAATCCATCGGTGAGAACGAGGCCGAATGCAACTGCGGCGTTGATCCCGAGACCGGCCGCCATCGCCAACGGGTAGTTGGCAAAAACGCCCATCGCGATGCTCAACAGGCCCGCAATGAGTGCGGTACCGGCTGCCAGAGCACCAGGGTCGAGACCGGTGGCCGAGAGGATGCTGGGGTTGACGAAGATGATGTATGCCATCACCAGGAACGTCGTTACCCCTGCCCTCACTTCGATGCCAACGGTGGTCCCACGTTCTGTCAGCTTGAAGTATCCGTCGAGGCCAGAGCCACCCTGCGGGGGAGCCGGAGGGCGCTGGACCGTATCTGTCATATCTCCTCCCAATCTGCCGTGCCAGGTTTTGACACGACGGAACGGAACAAAGTTACCGGAGCCAAAACGACGATGCCGGGGAGAGTGACCACCGTCTGTGGAAAACGCGGGCACTGACTCTTCGAAGGAGCAGACGCGACCCAGTCCCACGGCAGGAGGTCTCACTCCCCTTCCGCCCAT
>QQVI01000252.1 GCA_003388545.1 Actinomycetota bacterium | reverse complement strand
TGGGATATCTGATCTCCCGGTCGGCATCCACATCACCATTGTCGTCCCCTCACCCGAGCTACCTGAATAGGAAGCCAACGCACCGCCGTGGGAGGCCGCCACCCGCTCGACGATCGAGAGGCCGAGCCCGATTGGCATCTCGTCGCGGTCGCGGCTCAGCCCCGGACCGCGATCGTCGACGGCGAGGAATGCCCAACCATCCACCTCTCCCGAAGCCAGTGTGAGCCGGGAACCCACAGGAGCGACCTTCACCGCGTTGTCTATCAGGTTCGAGAATGCTCTCTCCACGGCCAGCTCAACTCCATTCACTTCTGCCTGTTCCGGAGCTGAGATGATCTCGATCCCGGCGTCACTCGCCACCGGCTCATATTCCCGCGACTTCCTCGCCACGAGTGCCCCGAGGTCGATTGGCGTCGGCGAGGCGTTCGCCGTCTCGGCTCGGGCTACTGCGAGCAGACCATCGATCATCTCACCCATCTTCTCGACATTTCGCTTGACGATCTCACCGGTTTCCCGCCAACGGGGCTCATTCATCGAAGGATCGTCCAGTGCAAGCTCGACATTCGAGCGGATGACGGCCAGTGGCGTCCGCAGATCGTGGCTCGTGTCGGCGAGAAACCGCTTCTGGCCCTTGAAGGCCCGCTCCAGACGATCGAGCATGCCGTCGATCGTCGCTCCAAGCCGGCCCAGCTCGTCGTCCGGGCCGCTGAGATCGATGCGGCGACTCAGGTCGGACGCTTCGATCTCCCGTGCCAGCGTCGTGATCTGGTCGATGGGCTTGAGGACCCGTCCCGACATGAACCATCCAACGACCAGACTGAGGAGGAACAGGGCGAGCAGGCCAAACAGGCTGAAACGGGCTACTTCGTCGAGAACTATCTCGTTGTAGACGACCTCGATCATGTGCATGTCGTGGTCTGTCAGCTCAGGGATGGAACCCACGAGTTGGCCGTCGATGATCACCGGCTCCCCGGAGATCACGTACCGATTCATCGATTGGTTGCGGAACCAGTACTGGAGGGCGAGGTACACCAGCCCGAGGAGAGCACCCCCGAGCCCGAAGACGACCGCCGAGTATTGGACGGATAGGCGGAACCGAATGGAGCGGATGAAGCTCATGAGTCGATCAGCCTGTATCCGCGACCGGGCACTGTCTCGATCAGAGGCGGTTCGCCCACCTTCTTGCGCAAGTTGCTGAGCGTCACACGCACGACGTTCGTGAGGGGGTCCGCCATCTCATCCCAGACGTGCTCGAGCAGATGCTCCTGGCTCATGACCTCGCCGGGGCGGCTCATGAAATAGTTGAGAAGGGCAAATTCCTTCGATGTGAGGCCGAGGGGCTCGCCGTCGCGAGAGGCCTCGAAGCGGGCAGGGTCCATCCGCAGTGCGCCCACCTCGAGGATCGGGCCCGTCGACACGTCGCGACGTAGCAGGGCCCTCACACGCGCCGACAACTCAGAGAAAGAAAAGGGCTTGACCAGATAGTCGTCTGCGCCGCTATCGAGGCCGGCGACGCGATCGGTGACGTCGTCTCGTGCGGTGAGCATGAGGATACGCGGCCTTTGCCCATCCTCGAAGAGCGGAAGCTCACCCTCGACCACGGCACGGCACAACTCCAGCCCCGAGCCGTCGGGCAGGTTCCAGTCGAGGCAGACCAAGTCATAGCCGGCGGTGCGCAGGCGAAGATCGGCGTCATAGGCGGTGAGGGCCAGGTCGACGGCATGACCGTCACGCCGCAACCCTCTCGCCAGAGCCTCGGCAAGGTCCGGTTCGTCTTCTACAACCAGCAAACGCACGCTGAAAACCTATACGGATTCCGATAAGAAGCGGATAAACCACGTGTTTTCCCGGTCTCCGGCCAATATGGACTTCCGACCCATAAACCATTGGCAACCATTTGTCGATAACGGGAGTCGGATGTACATATGATCGTCACGTTTATCACTCGCGATCCGGAGGGGTTTCACACTTACACAGGCCATGTGGTCTGTCGTGGCCCTTCGACAATCGTCCTGCTCCTGACAGAGCCCTTCGCCGTCGCCGGAAGATCGGTTCAGTTCCCGATCGACGATGTCGTCGAAGAAAAGGTGGTCTCGGCCAGCAGGTGACGGCTAACAACCCGCCAAACATCGGTCGACACGACCGGTTTGGCGGATAGCCTGTACCCATGGACGTCGGAGTAACCACCACATTTGCCATCATCGCCGGTGTTGGCGCGTTCGCAGGGCTGATCGGAGGGTTCCTGAGCGGCGCCGACCGGCTGATCGGCACGCTCCTCATGGGAGCCATCGGTGGCATCGCCCTCAGCGCGATATTCGCACTCGCCGGCTGGCCTGCGATCTATGCGGTCGGGACCGGTGATCTGTCGATCGTCTGGGCGGCCGTAGGCGGCGTACTCCTGGGTTTTGTGGTCGGCCGGGCGAGCTGACCTCCGTTCCCCCCAACTGGAGAACCCCGGGCCTCGGGCCCGGGGTTCTCAAGGTTTGATCGCTGCGTTTGCCGCAACGCTGTACGGCGAAGATGTCAGCCGATGGCGCCGGCCTCGACCATGTTGAGCTCTATGAGCCGGTTCATCTCGACCGCGTACTCCATGGGGAGTTCCTTGACGATCGGCTCGATGAAGCCTGCCACGATCATCGAGGTCGCCTCGTCTTCGGTGAGCCCGCGGGACATCAGGTAGAACAACTGCTCCTCGCCAACTTTCGACACGGTGGCCTCGTGGCCGATCTCGGCATCGTTCTCCTCGATCTCCATGTACGGGTAGGTGTCGG
>QQVI01000278.1 GCA_003388545.1 Actinomycetota bacterium | reverse complement strand
AGTAAGAGGCCGATGTCGAGACGCAGTCCGGCGGCTGCGAGGAAGATGGGCGCGAACACTCCAAACGTGAGGCTCTCGAGTTGCCGCACGGTCTCGAATGGGAGCCGGCGCAGCCGCCCGAACACGATGCCCACCGCGAATGCACCCAGAATCGGCTCGAGGTGGAGCGCTTGGGTGAAGGCTCCCCAGGCGAAAGCGATGACGACAACAAGCGTCAACACCCGGTCCCTTCCCAATAGTCGATCCTGAACAAAGTCGAGGCTCCAGCGACTGACCGGAGCGACCACGACGATCGTCGCAACTATGAACACCACTACCGCTCCGACGGTTGTGACCACATCGCCAAGCGTCACCCGCCCCGCAGCGGCCAGAGATGTCACCAGCCCGAGAAGAGTCCACCCGAGGACGTCGTCGATCATCCCCGCGGCCAGGGCGGTCTGTCCGAATTCGTGGCGGAGGAGCTTCAAGTCGGCGAGGACCTTGGCCAGGACCGGGATTGCAGACAGGGCCAGGGCTACTGCAAGGAAAAGATTGAATGCGGTTCGGTTCGACTCGGGTCCGAGAAGGCTGTCGGGGAGCCAACCACCGAGGATAAAGCCGAATGCAAACGGGATGACCAACCCGCCCAGGCCGACGGCTGCCGCAGTTCGGAGGCGAGACTTGATCAGGCCCAGGTTCGTCTCCATCCCGACCATGAGGATCAGCGACATGACGCCGATGAGTGACACAACGTCGAGCATCTGAGACTGCATCTCGGACTGGGGCACCACCCACTGTCCGAAGGCAGGGAACATGCCGCTCAGGACCGATGGGCCCAAGAGCACACCTGCGAGGATCTCGCCGATAATGGCCGGCTGTTTGATTCGCTCCATCAGCCCACCCAACAACCGGGCAGTGCCGAGGAGAAGCGCTATGGAGAAGACGAGCTTCAGCAAGTCGTCGTGGGCGATGCCTGCAAACGGCTCCATTGAACCTCTCAACCTTCCTCAAGGCCTACGGGGTTAGCTGACGGGCTCGAGCTGGAAGGTGCTCTACCCGGTCAAGGTCCGGGATTCGCCCCTGGTGTTCGGGTCCCCCGCCCCGGCACCTGACCGGATTCGGCGTGGCCGAGATTATACCGCTGACCTGGGTGTTCGGAGTGTGTGTCGGAGCCGGGTATCGGACTCGAACCGATGACCTGCTGATTACAAATCAGCTGCTCTAGCCAGCTGAGCTAACCCGGCCGAAATGGCGCTAGATGCGAGCCCTCATTATCTCAAATATGCCGAGGGCAGCAGAAACCGAGGCGTTGAGAGACTCCGACTCCCCCACCATCGGAATCGAGGCAACCAGGTCGCAGCGCTTCCGCGTCAGCTGACTCAGACCGTCTCCTTCCGCCCCGACTACCAGCGCAACGGGCTCGGTGAGGATGCCCAAGCCGAAGAGGGAGCTCTCTCCTCCGGCGTCGAGCCCAACGCACCAGACACCTTTCGACTTGAGTCTGGACAGTGCCTCTGGAATCGATCCCACGATGGATACAGGAAGGCTCTCCAGCCCTCCTGCGGCAGCCTTGAATGCGGCTGCCGAGAGCGGGGCAGATCTTCGGCCGGACATCACCAGCCCGGTGACGCCTGCAGCGGCGGCGGTACGTGCGATCGCTCCGACATTGTGGGGATCCTCGAGATGATCGAGCACCACCACAGCCGCATCCTCGCTGGCGAGCGTGTCGAGGTCGACGGGGAGGATGGGAGCACACTCGGCTATCACGCCCTGGGGAGCATCGGACTCCGCCACAGAGCGGGCGTCATCGACGAAGGTCACGGAGTCATCCCCGACGGCGGCGATCAAAACCGCGATCTCGTCCCTGGATCGGCGGTTTCTCTCGACCGTAAGCCGTTTCACACGCCCGGCGCGAACAGCCGCGGAAACGGCGTGGATGCCCTCGACCCTACTTCCGTAGCCAGCTGGTGCCATCAGGCTTGTCCTCCAGCGTGATCCCGGCCTCGTCCAACGCATCTCTGATCGCGTCGGCGTCATCGAACTTGCGCTGCGATCGTGCCTGGGCTCGCTTGGCGATGAGGGCCTCGACGGTGGGCTCGAGACCACTCGCGTCGACATCGAATCTCTGGGCCAGGGCGGTGAGATCTATCTCGCGTGCTTCGGGGTCGGAGCCTTCGTCCAGCCCCAGTACCGATACGATCTCCTCGACGGCGCCCAGGAGGCCGGCGGCATCGTCGCCGTCGTCCAGCAGTTTGTTGCCTTCCCTCACAGCGTCGAAGAGGACCGACACGGCCTGCGGTGTGCCGAAGTCGTCATCCATGGCCTCCTCGAAGCGAGCGATGACTTCGGGATCAGGATCGCCAGGGTCACCGCGGGTGCGGAATCGATCGAGTCGCTCCAATGACTCGGCAGCCTCTTCGACCAGCTCGGGCGTATATTCGAGCGGCGATCGGTAATGCGCCCGAACCATCAGCATGCGAAGGGCCCGACCCCCGACGTCCCTCGCCAGAGACTCCAGGTCGACCACTCGCCCGGTCGATTTGGCCATCTTCTCTCCTGCCAGGTTCACCATGCCGTTGTGGAGCCAGTAGCGAGCGAAGGTCTCCCCCGATGCCCCCTCCGACTGAGCGATCTCATTCTCGTGATGGGGGAAAATGAGGTCGGTGCCTCCACCGTGGATCTCGAAGCCCTGTCCCAGGTATTTCTCGGCCATCGCCGAGCATTCGATGTGCCAACCCGGCCTTCCCGGGCCCCACGGCGAATCCCACCACGGCTCGCCAGGTTTGGCCGACTTCCACAGAGCGAAGTCAAGCG
>QQVI01000331.1 GCA_003388545.1 Actinomycetota bacterium | reverse complement strand
CATCGGGCTCGAGCCGATCGACGACTTCCAACAACGACTCCGCGTTCTCGACGGCGGCCACGACGTCGACACCGTTCGTCTCGAGGAGCTGGCGGGTTCCTTCCCTGACCAGATAGTGGTCTTCGGCGATGACGACCCTCATCGATCTACCGGCAAGGTGGCGTCTACCCGGGTACCGCCGCTAGGCCTACTCGTGATGGCAAGCACTCCACCCAGCGCTTGCACCCTGTCGCTCAGGCCGGCCAGGCCGTTCAGTGGGGTGTTGAGAGCATCGAATCCATGCCCGTCGTCGACGACCGAAAGACGGAGGTGGCCGTTCTCGGGTCGAAGCGAGACAGTCACCCGTTTCGCGTCGGAATGCTTCAACACGTTGGTCAGGGCCTCGGTCACAAAGAAGTAGGCAGCCCCCTCGATGTCGTCGTCGTACCGGATCGCCGACAGCTCCTGAGGAGCATCGACCGTGACTTTCAACGGCAACCTCGAGCAGCGCTCCTCCACGGCCTCCAATATCCCTCCGTCGCTCAACACAGACGGATGGATTCCCTGAGCGAGCTCCCTCAAGTCCTTCAGGATCTGGCTGGCTTCGCTTTGGAGATCATCTATCTCCTCGGCGCTAAGGCGACCCTCGGATGCAGCCGACCTGGCCATGCCCAGCCGGGCAACCAGAGCAACGAGCTCCTGTTGGGCACCATCGTGGATGTTCCTCTCGATCCGGCGACGCTCAGACTCGGCTGCTGTGACTATTCGCCCGGCGAGGCGCGCATTCATCACCGCGAGACCGACCTGTCCCGCCAGAGTACGTACCAGCTGCCGCTCGTCCTCGTCGAGACTCCCTTCCGACTTCGGACCGCACTCGATGCTCCCGAAGTCTTCCTCTCCGGCGCGTATCGGAACCGTGAGCACCGGGTCTTCACCGTGGCGGTCACCCGTGGTGGACCTAGACCCGTCGTCCAGCTCGGCGCTGACCCAAGTCAGGCCCAGTGCCCGGCGGACCGTATCGACGAGCTGGGGGATCAGTTCGGTTGGATCGGAGGACTGCTCCAGGGTCTCACCGAACTCGGCGACCGCCTCATATTTTGTCGGCCTGACGCCGAAGACCCAGCGGTCTGCCACCGTCTGAAGGCGATTGCGAGCCGGCTGGAACAACAGAGCGACCACAACGGTGAGCACAATGGCGACCTCGACCTCGAGTCGTGCCCCTGCAGCCACTCCGAGGGCGCTGGCCGCTCCGACGTATACCAAGAGGATCAGAGAGGACAGAACGCCGTAGACGAAGGACTTGCGAATGACAATGTCGACATCGGCCCAAGCCGGTTCCAACACAGCGATCACCACCGACCCCATGAACAGCAAAAAGGCCGGGATGATGATCAATGATGCAAGGCTTCCGTGCACCACCGGACCGATCAACCCGACGATCTCCAGCACGGATGGAAACACTCCGAGGCCTATCGCACTGACACCTCCGAAAAGGACCCACCGAATCTGCCTGCGCTCGCGCTCGGTCGACCGGCGATAACGCATTACCTGGAGCCACACCGCCCAGATGAAGAGCGCATAAGCCAGGCTCAAGAGCGCTATCAGGACGGGGCCTGCCGGAGCGAGCGCGTCGATGAATAACGGGCTCGCTATTTCGCCGACCCCTATGAAGGACTGGGAGTGGGTGTAGACGAATTCGTTCGCCAAGAGGCTGACCGTCGGAAGGAGGACCACTATCGACGAGGCTCTCATGAAGGTCCGCTCACGGCGGTGCCGAAGCTTGCCGTTCGGCAGGGCGATAACTATCGCCATCATGAGAACGAATCCCGCAGTGCCGGCGGTCATCGCAAGCCACATCCCCGCCCACATCCAACCTTGCGCCCCCGACTCGTCGTAGATGATGGTGGTGGGGATCTCCGGAAGGGTGGGGATGAGGAATATGGCCAACGTCGCCCAAACCGCAAGCTCACCAATCGGGTTGTCTGGGCGCTTGACCATGATGAAGATGCTGATCCCGACCATCGTCGGAACGAGGCCCGCAACCCACACCACGGCGGCCACATCGACCGGCTGCCACGTGGTGAGTCCCCAGATCGCCAGAGGCACATACAAGACGGCGCCGACAATCACGATCGCCCAGAGGATCCTCCGTCTCACATCCCGATTCTGCCCGGTGGCTGGCCATTCGTCCATGGCGTCAGCCGCACTCGAGGGGGTGGGGTCTGCCTCACCCAACTTGGGGGCGGGCGTGATTCCAGCCCTGTCCGAGCTTTCGTACTGTCGCTCCAAAGGCCAAAGGAGATCGCAATGTGGGAATCAAGAGTCGCACCACTTTCGGGAGTCGTATTCGGACTGCTCCTGATCGCCAGCTATCTCGTTGACCCGAACACGGACTTCATGCCGCCCCCTGGCGAGATCGTGGCCTACCTGGAGAACTCTCCGCTGTTGGTGATGCTGGGCGGATACCTGAGGATGTTGGCCGCGGTTGCCCTCGTCTGGTTCACCGGGACTCTTTACCAATCGATGAAGACGGTGGGTGACGGCCGCCTCGCCATCCTCGCATTCGGTGGCGGTGTCATGGCGGCGTCTCTCATCTTGATCGGGTCGGCAGCCATCGTGGCGGCTGCCGAGCGCTTGTTCGTCACCGACGCGATCGATGCGGCCTCGGCAACTGCGCTGGTCGATCTGGCCAGCATCTCGGTCGGGAACGCAGCTCCATTCGGTTTTGCCGTTTTGATCGGCGCTGCCGGAATCGCCCTACTGGCCGCTCAGAGGCCCAACAGAAGGATCGGATGGGTCAGCGTCGCGATCGCCCTGGGCCTGTTGTCCCCCTACGGCTGGGTTGTGCTCGCCGCGACTCTGATCTGGGT
>QQVI01000322.1 GCA_003388545.1 Actinomycetota bacterium | reverse complement strand
AGATGGGTGATAGCCACGTCGGGCTGCAAGCCCGCCTGATGTCCCAGGCCCTGCGCAAACTGGCCGGCAATCTGAACAAATCGCGCACGACAGCCATCTTCATCAACCAACTCCGCGAGAAGATAGGGGTGTTGTTCGGTTCTCCAGAGACGACCCCTGGTGGGCGCGCCCTCAAGTTCTACTCATCGGTACGCCTCGACATCCGTCGAATCGAGACCCTCAAGGAGGGCACTGAGGGTGTCGGCAACCGGGTGCGGGTCAAAGTCGCCAAGAACAAGATGGCGCCGCCCTTCCGCAAGGCGGAGTTCGACATCATGTTTGGTGAGGGAATCTCGCGTGAGGGGAGCCTGCTCGACATCGCCGTCGACGAAGGCGTCGTCCGCAAGAGTGGCGCCTGGTTCACTTTCGACGAGGATCAACTCGGACAGGGCAGGGAGAATGCGAAGCGTTTCCTTCGGGAGAATCCCGAGATAGCGATGCAGCTCCAGGACAAGGTCTATCAGGCCGTCGGTCTCTCCCCGAAGCCAGAGGTCGAAGAGCCAGTCGCAGCCGAGGAGTCAGCAGAAGACTGAGATTCAACAGCCTTCCCGGACAAAGACCCCGGGTGGGCCGGCCGGTTGATACAGCTCCGGTGGAAAGATCTCGTTTGCTTCGAATCGCTCCGATGTCGATAGGAAGGCACAGGTCTCCGGGTCGAGCAGGGCCGACTGAATCGCATCGTCAGTGAGGTACCCGGTGTTGAATCGGGCAAACGACGGGTCGACGGTGTCCGGATGTGACAGCCTGCCTGCCGACCAAAGGATCCCTGGGTCGTCGCTGACGAAGAGACGCTCCTCGTCCAAACCTTCCAGTACATCCACTGCAGCCGCCACTTCATCAGGCGTATCCAGTTGGTAGTCGATGACCACGAATTGGAATACCAATGCGACTCCCGCGACACCAAGGAGAACCCGATCGGGGATTCGGGACCAGGCGGCAATCGAATATGCCAGCGGGGGAATGACAAAGGCCATGACCCGGACGAACCCAGGGTCGATGCGTGTGAAACCGAGAAGCGTCACGAGCGAGGCGCCGAACCAGGCTGCGGGCAGCCAATGCGGCACGTCGTGCCTCGAGGCAATGCGGGAGTGACGTGCCGGACGCGCCAGCAAGAGAATCGATCCGACGGCGACGATTGCGAGTGCAGTGTCGTTCTCGAACAGGTAGCGGCCCATGTACGCCAGGTTGTCGAGGAGGTTGGTCGAGTTGTCCTTGGCGAGGTGAAAGAGGATGTATTGATCCCACACCCGCTCAACGCCGTAGGCGAGCGCACCGGCGAGGGAGACCGTCATAGCGGCGAGAGATGTGTAGGCCAGGTTGAGCCAGGAACGGCGATACGCCATCACGACCGCAACCATCGACACAGTCGGCAGCACGTGAAGGCTCTTGGTAGCCACGGCGGCACCAATGAAGACACCGGCCAGGAGGGCACCGGTCCTGTCCTGTCTGTACAGGGTGACTGCGAGAGCCACCAATGCGAAAGCCAGCGCCGGCCCTTCACTCTGGACGGGACCGGCCGCGTGGAGAACGGCCCCGCTGATCGATACGAGCACGGCGAGGCCGAGCGACCTGGCGCGACTCGTCACGGTTGCCACGATGAAATATGTCGCAATGGCAATCGCTATCCCGGCGACGATCATCACAGTCCTGGGTGCCCTCGGGTCGCCAAATCCGAGCACGTCGGCGACTTCGAGCATGGGTAGGAATAGGGGGCCCTGGCTCGCAAAGAAGTCCCGGTATTGGGTCAATCCGCTCGCAGCCAAGTCCGTCGAGGCGAGAAAGACACCTTCGTCGAACGTCATATGAGTGCGAGCCAGCCACAGGGGGACCCTCACCGCTATCGCGATGAGTGAAACCAGGGCGATGTGCCAAGGCGTCAGTGCGCGCGGTTCTACTCGCGGGGGAGGCCCCATGGGTGTGAAACGTCCTTATCCCTGTTTGAGATCCCTGATTTCGGCAGAAATCGCCCCTACTTTGCAAGGCACAGGCGATCTCCGTGTACCATCTAAGGCAGCACACGAAACATTATGAAACTGAACCGGAGTTGAGAACGAGTGAAGAGGAGGAGTAGCAACACCAGCGGGTAGAGAACCGTTGAATTCGCTTGTTTCTTCGTGTGCCGGGCCCGCCGTGGCCCGGCTTGCTTGTCTCATCTCCGTAGGAAGGGACCGCGATGGATAACACCGTGGTGATTGCACTCAGTGTCTTGGGGGTTGCCATCGGGCTCGCATTCGGGTACCTGATTGCGCGTCTGACCAGCACTCGAAGACGTGAGCGCGACGGGGGATCCGCAGAGGATGTCCTGTCGAAGGCCCGGCTCGAGGCCAAGGAGATACTCGCCAATGCCGACGAGCAGGGGAGAGCCCAGGCGGAGGCCTATCGAGAGCGTGAAGAGGCCGCCCTCGAGAACAAGCGGGTTGAGCTCTCCAACCTGGAGTCGCGGCTCGCACAGAGGGAAGAGACCCTCGACCAGCGCGCCTCGAACCTCGCCCAACGAGAGAAGATCCTCATCGATAGAGAGGAAGAGACCAACGCGGTACGGGGCGAGCTCGAGAGCCTGAAAGAGGAGGCTCGATTCGAGCTGGAGCAACTCGCTGGTATCGATGTGGCTGCTGCGAAACAGGAGATGCTGGGCCACGTCGAAGACGAAGCCCGCAGGGAGGCGATGATCCTCGTCCGCGATCTCGAGATCAAAGCTCGGGAGGAAGCGGACCGTCGCGCCCGGCGAATTCTCGCTACCGCCATCCAGCGCCTGGCCAGCGAGGTCGTCACGGAGTCGACGGTCTC
>QQVI01000226.1 GCA_003388545.1 Actinomycetota bacterium | reverse complement strand
CCTCATGAGGCCACTTCCACCTCGACGCGCTCAGGCTGCTCGACCTGCTCCAATGCCGGCAAGGTCAGGGTGAACCTCGTTCGATTCGCCTCCCGGGAATAGGAGACATCTCCGCCCATTCCCTGCGCCAGGCGACGGGCCACCGAGAGCCCGAGACCTACGCTGCCGGCGGTCAGGGCGCCACTCCCACCATGGGCGAAGTCCCGAAAGAGAAGTGTCTCGTCCACCGGTTCTGCGCCGTTGTCCTCGACGACGATCTCGACCATTCCTGAAGTGGTTGCGTTGGCGCCGACGGACACTTCGGGACCACCGTGCTTGTGGGCGTTGGACAGGAGGTTCCTGAGCACGTGCACCACCCGGTCCATGTCGCCTATAGCCCGCACCGAGTCGTCAAGAGACGCAGATACCCTTGCTCCCGACTTTCTGGTCGGGGCCACGGCCTTCTCGACGGCATTGGCCACGATGAAAGGCTCGTTCTTGAACTCCACGGCGTCGGCGTCGAGTCGTGACGTGGCCAGGAGGTCGGCGACCATCCGGTCGAGGTCACCGGCTTCGCGCCGGATCAGCCCGATGAACTCCTGGAGGGTCTCGGGGTCGACCCCACCGCCATCGGCAAGGAGGTCGGCCATCCCATAGATACCGGTGACCGGCGTGCGTAGCTGGTGGGAGACTCCCGCAAGGAGCTCATCTTTCGAGGCACTCAGCTTCCTCTCGTATTCGAGCTTTGCCTCGAACTCGAGGCGCCTCTCCCGCACCTGGGCGCGAACGATGCGTCTGTAGATGATGATGGCGACTGCGGGCAGCAGGAGGATTGCAATGAATCGTGTGCCCGCAGCCACCCAGCCGGCGAGGGTCTCCGTTTCGTTGATGGCGGACATCGCCTCCGTCTGAAGGTTTCGCAATTCCGTGCGGGCAGTCTGGAACGCCGGCTCGAAGTCGGTCTCCAGAGCGTCGAATGCTGCCTGGTACTCGCCATCCGACGCCAGCTCCATGGCTTGGGACGAGCTGGATGACATCGCTGCCACGACGTCGTCGAGCGCCGGGCTCTGCTCGACGAGGTGGGGATCGGTCCGGTCATACACATCGTTGAAGGTGTCGAGAGCCCGGGTTGCCTCTTCGATCGCCACGTCGCGAGCTTCGGTGCTCGCCGTCCCCAAGGCAGCGTCGCGGGCGAACAACGCCGCTTGATTGTTGGCGGCGCGCAGGACTGCGGATGATCCGAGGAGGGAGTTTGCGGAGTGGAGTGATCGGGCGTTTTCCGTGACCTGACCTGTCGAGTAGGAGTTGGCAAAGAGCACGGCAAGAGCGAGAACGACCATGCTGGCGATCGCTCCCACGCTCAGAGCAGTGAATCTGCCCGCAACCTTCCTTTCACCCACCCTGTCGGTATCGGCATCTTGGGCGAAAAACTCAAGTAGCTGGGCCTAACCGGACTCAGCCGGGATAGCGGGAAGGACCAAGCGTGCTCAGGTGCTGCATCAGCCTCTCGGTTTCTGCCGGAGACCAGTCCTCTGGCTGTGTGACTGCTATCCATGCGTCGGCATTCGCCTGCTTCGTATAGAGATGTCCAAATCCCTCGGGGACCGAGCCGGCAGAGGCGAGGTCAGTCAGAACCTGCCACATAGTCACGAAGGGGATCCAGATGAATCCCTCGTTGATCTCAACGCCTCGCTGGCCCTCACGGAGCCAATCGGGTTGATCCAACAGAAGGTCGGGATCGAAGAAGACGATCGGGTCGGAGGCATTCTGGAGGTAGAGGATTCGCGTGCCGCCCCACTCGCCAGAAGACAATGAGGCGACACTGTGCTCATTCGTGAATCTGACCGTTCGCCCCTGCTCATAGGTCGGTAAGGCAGGGGTGCTTCCGGGGTCCCGTTCTTCGATGAGTTGTGACCAGAGCTCACTGACAAATGGGGGTCCAACGAGCAGGGCGCCGTCGATCGGCGAATTGATTATCTCGATCGAAGTGAGGATCGACTCGACACCGAACGCGCCCAGCGAGAGACCGTAGAGATAGAACTCAGGTCGATCGTCCTCCGGGAGCGCCGACCAATACCCGTGGATTGTGTCGAATACGACCTGGGAGGTCTCCTTGACCTCGTCCTCATCGCCCAAGAGCGAGAGAACACTCGAGAGATAGGAGTACTGAACGCCGGCCACGGCGACGTCCCCCTTGGTCACGAAGTCGAGCGAATCCATGGCATTGGTCTCGAGCTTCCCTGTGCCCGTGGTCGTGGCGACAACCAACACCTCGCGCTCGAAGGCATTGGTGCGGATCAGCTCATTCAGAACCAACATGGCGCGTTCTTCCACTGTCGGAGCCGACCTCAAGCCCGCATAGACCCGTATCGGCTCGAGTGCACCACCGCCGTGAAAGAGGTTGAGGTCGCCGACTGTGGGTCCGGTGGACACGAATGTCCTGCCCTGGCGCCCCAGAGTTGACCATTCGACCAGAGACCCGGGGCTTCCCGACCTGTTCGGCGAATCCGGCCGGGTGATCCCCTCGTCGGTCGAAGCGTCAAGAGGCGCCATGACCTGGTTGGCGAGAGCGAAGAACCCGTCTACGAGGACGCCACTCCACAAGCCCCAGAGCAGTGCGGTGAAAGCGACGCCCCCGATCAATAGGGCGAGTCGGCGCGGGAGGTGCCGGTCCAACCATCGCACGATGATGTTGAAGAGCTTCCGGAGAGACCGGGCCAGGACAAAGATCAGCGCGGCAAACAGGAGGCTCACAGGGACGATCAGCAGCCAGACGACCGGCGACACAGGTTCCATCCCGAACGTTTGGCGCACCGTGTTCTGCCACCCGACGTGCCTCCAAAGATTCGACCCGAGGA
>QQVI01000234.1 GCA_003388545.1 Actinomycetota bacterium | reverse complement strand
CGAGTTGAGGTATTGGAGTCGCTTGCTCGCCGCCGACTCGTCATCGGGCCTGCCCAGGACGCGGAAGCGCGCCACGCCGCCATCTGGATGAATATCCAGCTTGACCCAGGCGGCATGTGTCTCTCTTGGCAGTGGGATCTCGTTGACCGTGTCGGCTTCGATCGCGACGCGCGAGATCACATCGGTCCAAACGCCACCGTCGTCGGAGACTCCGATCGTCACCCACCCAGGGGCATTGCCCTTGAAGTGTCGGGTGTCCACGATCGCCTCGGAGATGACACCGGCCATCCCCAGCTTGAACACGACCCAATCGTTGCCTGGCCCGCGCCGGCGTTTGGTCTCCCAGCCGTCCCACATGCCACGTGGGTCTGTGGGACGCAGCATGTTCGAGGGCGGTGAGTAGTGGGCGTCAGACGCGTCCCGCGCCTCACCGCCGCTTCCCAGCGACACCAGGTCGACCATGCCGGTGTCGGGGCACACGCCCCCGATGTCGGGTACCGGGACGCCCTCGAGCCGCAGACGCGCCACCCCACCATCGGGGAAGATGTTCAGCCTCACGTGGGTGATGCGGCCGCCGGACTTCAGATCGAAACGGGCGACGGTGTCTCCACTCAACCCGGTTCGTGGCATCAACTCCACCCAGAAGGCGTCATCGAGTCGATCGTCCGAGCCAACACCACACCCTTCCAGGGAAAACTCTTCCGGGTAGTTCCCCGTGAAGTGAGACGTGTCCACAACCACTTGCTGGACCAAGCCGGGCAGACCAAGTGCCAGGGTGCACCAGTCGTGGCCGGGCTCCCGGCGCCGCCGGGTCTCCCAGCCGTCCATCCATTTGCCCCGATCGGTGTACTCGTCCGGTTTCCAGACCGGGTCGGCGAGTTTGAGGAGGTTCTGCGCCTCGGCAAAGAACTCGTCGTTGCATGCGACGACACGTCCCCCCACCGCTTCGCTGAGCAGATCAACCATGCCGCTCGAGCATCTTTCCGAGACCTGCGGCGATTCTCCCTGTCTCGTAGACCATCTGACCTCTCAACAATGTGGCTACAACGCTACCGCGCAGGATCATCCTTTCGTAGGGCGTAACCGGGTGACGATGTTCCAGAGCCGAGCCTCTCACAATGTACGAACCGTCGGGATCGAAGACCGTGAAGTCTGCGTCCATCCCTACAGCGATTCTGCCTTTTCGGTCCCCGAGCCCCGCCAGACGCGCCGGACCAACAGCCAGCCATTCGACCAGCTCGACCAGGTCGACGCCCCTCTCCACAGCTGCCGTCCAGGTGGCTTGCAGGCGGAGCTGGAGGGACCCGATCCCGCCCCAGGCGGTGGCGAAGTCACCCGTGTCGACGGCTTTGACTGAAGCCGGAGCCGGCGAGTGGTCAGAGACGACCATGGACAGGACACCTTCTCGCAGCGCGTCCCACAGAGCCTCGCGCTGTTCGGAGGCTCGAATGGGGGGCGCACATTTGAAAGGCGTCGCTCCGTCGGAGATCTCCTCGGCGCAGAAGACGAGGTAATGGGGACAGGTCTCGCCGCTCATTCCGGGCCCGAGATTTGCTGCGGCATCGCCACTCGAGACATGCAGGATGTGAACCCTTGCGCCGGTTTCTGTAGCGAGGCTCGCAGCATGCCTCACAGCGGCGGCTTCACTCTCGGCGGGCCGCGAGAGAAGGTAGGCCGAATAGCTCCGGTCGGGCCCTCCGAGGGGAATAAGGGTCGACGGGTCCTCGGCGTGGAGCAGCAGCGGAAGACCTCGCTTGGCCAGTTTTGGCATCACCTTGCGCAGCTCATCGAGGGCCATCGGCGGAAACTCGTCGACTCCCGAGTCGACGAGGAACGCCTTGAATCCGCAGACGCCCGCATCAGCAAGCCCATCGACATGCTCCCCGCTGCCCGGTATCAGCCCACCCCAGAACGCAGTGTCCGCGCTGAGCTTTCCCAACGTCGCCGCCTGCTTCTCCTCCAGGGCGACGACGTCGACCGTGGGTGGGACCGAGTTGAGCGGCATGTCGACGATGGTCGTCGTCCCACCGGCGACTGCAGCCCGGGTGGCAGTAGCGAAGCCCTCCCACTCCGTCCGCCCAGGCTCGTTGACGTGCACGTGACTGTCGACCAGTCCGGGCAGCACCACGTGAGCGCCGAAGTCGATGTCTGCAGTCCCGGCGCCGATCGCAACGATCCGGCCCGCCTCGTAGCGGATCGTGGCCGGCCGCATCTCGCCATCGATTACGACCCTCTCGCTGCGAATCGTCGTCATCAGTCGTCCGGGATCCAGTCTTCCAGCGGTATCCCCAGCCCATCGGCGATTCGATTCGCGTAGGCGAAGTACCCCACGACTTCCGCGATGTGGAGGATGTCGACCTCACTGAACCCGGCGTCTCGAAGCCGCTTCACATCGTCAGGCACCATCGCGCCCGGTGTTCTAGTGAGCTTCTCGGCGTACCGGAGCATCTCGAGGCGTTTCGAAGACAAACCAGCCGACTCGTAGTCACGCTCGATGCGGGCTGCCAACTCGTCGTCTCTGAGCAGCCGACGCAGACCGCGCCGGTGATGGACCGTTCAGTAGTGGCACCCGTTGATGCCGGAAACGACCACGGCGATCATCTCACGCTCCACTTTCCGCAGGGTTCGCGTGCTGCGCATCGCCTGGCGGTACAGGATGTCGTGAGCTCGCAAGCTGCCGGCGTCAAGGGCATGAATCCGCATGATCCAATCGACACGCTTCCACACGGGATCGGTGACGCCTTTCTTGAGGTCGGCGAGGTCACCTTCCCACTCGTCCTCGTGTGGCGCCTCGATCCAGGGTGTATCCGGCATGCCGATGAGAGTACTGCCACGTTCCTTCCC
>QQVI01000157.1 GCA_003388545.1 Actinomycetota bacterium | reverse complement strand
CGGAGTACTCCCAACGCCTCGGCTTCGCCGGGGCGCTTCGTCTTCGACTCCGGGGGGAGAAGGGGAGGTGGCGGACGACACGCCGACAGGCTTTGACTAGCAGTCACCTTGCCCATAACCTGTTCGGGTGGCCGGTCGCCATCTGTTTGCGCGGCTGACCACGTGTCCACCACCTCTACCCTGAGTGTTTCTATGAAGAGGACTTATCAACCCAAAGTACGGCGTCGCAAGCGCCGGCACGGCTTCCGGAACCGCATGAGAACACGCGCCGGTCGTAACGTGCTCAAATCGCGTCGCGGGAAAGGCCGGAAGCGTCTCGCCGCCTGATGTCGCCTCCCTTCGAGCTCCCCGGGATTACCGGAGGGCCCTGAGAGAAGGGAAGCGGATACCGGTCGGTGGCATAGTTCTAGTCGCAGCCACCGGCGACAAAGGCCCACCACGAGTAGGCCTCTCGGTCTCCAAGGGCATCGGTAACGCGGTCACCCGCAACCGGGCCAAGCGGAGACTCCGTCACGCGGTGCGCGAAGTGCAGCTTCCACCAGACATGGATTACGTAATCATCGCTCGCAAATCGGTAGTCGATGCCCCATATCCGACGATCGTCGGGTGGATACGTCGCGCTGCCGAGGAGTCGCGCAATGATTGAGACGATGCGCCCGCGAAACATCACCGTCGGCCTGATCCGGTTCTACCAAAAACTGGTAAGCCCATCCCTCGGGGCGAATTGTCGCTACTCCCCCACCTGTTCGTCATACACAGCGGAGGCGATCGGACGGTTTGGAGTGGTTCGAGGTGGTTGGCTTGGCATCAAGAGAGTTGGAAGATGCCATCCCCTACACGAAGGCGGTTACGACCCTGTGCCTGAGACCTGGAGATCTGGCTGATGTTCGACTTCCTAGCCGACATCCTCGGATCGATTCTCGCGTTCTTCTATGAATTCCTCACACCAGCTTTCAGTCAGGGTTGGGGTTTCGGACTTTCCATTATTTTCCTGACAATCACCATCAACATCCTGGTGTTCCCCCTGACGTTGAAACAGACCCGTTCTACCAGGGCTTTTGCCGCGATTCAGCCGAAGATAAAGAAGATCCAGGCCGAGTACAAAGATGAGCCTCAGGAGATGCAACAGCGTCTCATGGCACTGCAGAAGGAGGCGGGCGCCACCCCTGGAGGCTGTCTTCTCCCGATGCTGGTGCAGATGCCCATTTGGTTCGCCCTCTTCACGCTGCTGCGGGACCCGGACCGGTTCATCCATGCCGACACTGCATTGGGGGCATCACTCCAGGACGATATTCCCGCCAAGTTCCTGGGAATGTTCCTTGATGTGTCGCCGTCGATGGCCATAGCCGACGGCCTCATGGTGGCACTCCCCTATCTGCTCCTGATGGCGACCATGGTGGTTACCCAATATGTGCAGCAATGGCATTCGACATATGGTCAGGAACGTCCCAAAGACCAGCCGGGAGCGGGGACAACACAGGCCATAACCAAGATCATGCCTCTCTTCATCGGTGTGATCTCCTATCAGTTCCCTGCCGGCCTCGGTCTCTACTGGGCGACTTCGAACCTCTTCCGATTGGGTCAGCAGGTTCTGATCTTTCGGATAGACGGACGGCCCACGACTCCGAGCTCGGCCGACGAGGACGAAGACACCAAATCGTCCAATGGCGACGAGCCAAAGCAGAGCAAGCCGCAGCAGGGGGCCGCAGACAAGCGCCGAAGGCGCAGGAGGAAGTAAGTTGAGCTACGTAGAGATTGAGGTCAGGGCGAAGACGGTCGACCTCGCTGTCGAGGCCGCCATGCAGGAACTCGGTGTCGACGATCGTGAGGAGCTCGCAGTGACCGTGGTCCAAGAGCCGGAGAGGGGCTTCCTTGGAATGGGGGGTACCGACGCAATCGTTCAGGTGAAACGGAGTAAGCCCCGCAAGCGTCAACGCGATCGTGGTAAGAAGGGCGGCGACGGGTCCCAGAACAAGGGATCTCGCAACCGCAGTGGCAACGGTGGACGGAGCCGTTCCTCTGGAAAAGGCAGACAGAATAAGGGAAAATCCGCCGAGGGCAGGACGAGTAAGGGACGAGACATGAGCAAGCGTCCGGACAAGAAAGAGGACGATCGGGACGACATTTCCATCGACAAGCAGACCGAGATCGTCAAAGACTTCCTCGGTGGGCTCGTGGATGTCTATGGGCTCGAGGGGGAGGTCGTCACCAAGGTCGAGGACGATGTCATCATCGCCGACATCAAAGGTGAGCAGACTGAAGCACTGATTGGTGTGCGCGGGTCCGTTCGCTCTGCGATCCACGAACTGACCAGGACGGTTGTCCAACGTTATGCCAGTGATACGGCCCGAATCCGGCTCGATATCGCCGGGTATGCGGAGCGGAGGAGAGAGGCGCTCACCATCTACGCCAATCAGCTCATCGAACAGCTGATGGAAGATGGTGGAGAGCTGATGTTGGAACCGATGAGCTCAGCGGACCGGAAGGTCATCCATGATGCCGCCGCAGCCAACGAGCACGTCACATCGTATTCCGAAGGTGACCCGCCAAAACGCTATGTGGTTCTTGCTAGAACCGACAAGCCGGACGGCGACGAAGAGGAATGACAACCATTCCGGTCACCTAGGCGACATGAGACCCCGACTGATCGGTCGGGGTCTTTCTATTAGTACGATGTTCCACGTGGAACGTCACGATTTGTGGCTACAGGTTGCCCGGCACAGTGTGCATACGCCACCAGAAGACTTCATCGAAAAGCTCGAGAGATATCGTGAATGGTTACTCGAAGAGGCGATCCCGGCCGGGGGACTTGGGCCGGCCGAGTCAGAGAGGGTGGCTGCACGTCATATTGCCGACTCCC
>QQVI01000137.1 GCA_003388545.1 Actinomycetota bacterium | reverse complement strand
GCCGTTGCCGGCAAGGAGGCGGCGATCTTCGTTCCGACAGGGACGATGGGCAACCAACTCGCCATCATGCTCCACACCAATCCGGGTGAAGAGATCCTCGCCAACGAGGCCAGCCATGTGCGCAGTATCGAGGCAGGAGCTCCCCAAGCTCTCTCTGGAGTGGGCTTCCGGACTGTTGCCGCGCCCAACGGGCTGATCATGCCTGAAGACGTGGATAAGGCCATGGATGCCGCCGGCTTCTTCCCGCGCATCGGTTTGATGGTGTGGGAGAACACACACAACATCTCGGGTGGCCGCGTCATCCCTTACGAGATCTTTGAGAAGACTTCGGCCACGGCGCGGGAACGAGGGCTGAGCATTCACATCGACGGAGCCCGCATCTTCAACGCTGTCGCGGCAACTGGCGTCGAGACCGACAAGTGGGCCGAGCACGGGGACACGATCCAGTTCTGTTTCTCCAAAGGCCTTGGAGCGCCAGTTGGGTCGATCGTCTGTGGGCCCAAAGACACCGTGGACGAGATCCGCTATCTCAGAAAGCGCCTGGGTGGCGGGATGCGTCAGGCCGGAGTGATCGCGGCCGCCGCCCGTGTCGCGCTCGCCGAGCGGGACCGGCTGGTGGAGGATCATGATCTCGCGTCAGAGCTGGCTCGGGGCCTCGCCGATCGCTTCCCCGGCTCGGTCAACGTCGATGACGTGGAGACCAACATGGTCCGGGTCAATCTCGATGGGCTTGGTATGAGCTGGTCAGAGGTCAATCAGCGCCTGGCCGCATCCGGAATCAAGGCCAACGCGCCGTTCGGGGGAGGCTGGCGTCTGGTGACCCATCGCGATGTGGACAGCGGGGACGTGAGTCGTCTGCTCGAGGCCCTGGGGTAACCCATCGACGGACGGTTTGGCTAGTCGAAGAAGCCCAGTGAGGTACGCAGTTCTCTTTCCCGGCCAGGGCAGCCAATTCGTAGGCATGGGAGCGGACGTGTTCGAAGCCCATCGCGAGCTCCTGGGCTCGACGGCCAACCAGATCCTGGGCTGGTCCCTGGAGGAGATGTGCCTCGAAGGGCCGGCGGAGGAGCTCACGAGGACCGAGCACGCTCAGCCTGCGCTCTTTGCTGTGGCATATGCGACCTGGATCTCCTTCAGACAAAGAGTCGGCATCTCACCGTCGGTTGCAGCCGGCCACTCGCTCGGCGAGTACACCGCGCTGGCCGCCGCCGGGTCACTCACCTTCGAAGACGGCCTGAGACTCGTGGCCGAGAGAGGTCGATTCATGGCGGAGGCGGCTGACGCCGCGCCTTCGGGGATGGCCGCCCTGCTCGGGGCGGACCGTGCCACTGCCGATCTTGTTGTCCAAACGAGTGAGAGTCAGGGAGGGACTCTTCAAATAGCGGCGGAGGCGGCTGACGCCGCGCCTTCAGGGATGGCCGCCCTGCTCGGGGCGGACCGTGCCACTGCCGATCTTGTTGTCCAAACGAGTGAGAGTCAGGGAGGGACGCTGCAAATAGCCAACCTCAACGCTCCAGGCCAAATCGTCGTGGCCGGCAGCGACGCCGACCTGGACTGGCTCGAGTCGAACGCCCGCGATCTCGGTGTGAGGCGCGCGGTGCGATTGAAGGTCGCCGGAGCGTTCCACTCGTCTTACATGTCATCCGCCGCAGACAAGCTCGCAAAAGTGATCGAGGGAGTGCAATTCTCGACTCCTGAATTCGACGTCGTCGCCAACGCTTCGGCGTCACCCCACGAGCCGGAGCAAATCGGCAACGCGCTAGTCGAGCAAGTGGTGTCGCCGGTGCAATTCGAAAGCTCGCTCGAGGCCATCGAGACATCGGGCGTCGACGTCTTCGTCCATATCGGCCCTGGTGACGTGACCGCCGGGCTCGCGAAACGGACCGTTCCGGACGCTCAGGTGTTTACCGTATCGAAGATGGACGACATCGACCCCGTGGCAGAGTCGCTGGGTACGATGGTGTGAAGCCGAGGTGAAGATGAACGCTGAGATAACCGGCTGGGGCAAGTGCATGCCCCCGAATGTCCTGACCAATAGCGATTTAGAGCAGATCGTCGATACCTCAGACGACTGGATCACCACCCGCACGGGGATCAAGGAGAGGCGCATCTCACACGTGGAAGCCTCCGACCTCGCCGCTGTGGCCGGCCAGCGCGCCCTGGCGGCGGCAGGAAAATCTGTCGACGACGTCGACTTGCTTCTCGTGGCGACGTGCTCCGGTGACACGATCATTCCTTCGACGGCTTCGCGAGTCCAGGACAAGATGGGGCTCACGAACGCCGCTGCGATGGACCTCAACGCGGCGTGCTCCGGTTTCGTCTACGGGCTCGTGACCGGTGCGAACATGATCAGGGGTGGCACCAACAAGACGGTTCTCCTCATCGGCACCGAGAAGCTGCACTACCTGATGAACACCACTGATCGCACGACCTGCGTCCTGTTCGGGGATGGGGCGGGCGCGGTGGTCCTCGAGCCGTCAGAGGAAGGCATAGGCCTTCTCGGCTCCGACCTGGGGATGGACGGCTCGGCCGGCAAGTACCTCCATGTACCGGCCGACGGCACCCAAGGTGAGATCGGAAGGCGTGCCCCTGAGCAGTGCGGCATCGCCATGGACGGCCAGGAGGTCTTTCGTCGTGCCGTGACGATGATGGCGGAGAGCTCGCTCCTGGCGATACAGAAGTCTGGACTCGATCTGGAGGACGTCGACATCCTCATCCCGCATCAGGCCAATGTCCGAATCATCGACGCCACGGCGCGCAGGCTGGGCGTCGACAGCGCACGCGTATTCGTGAACATACAGTCTTATGGCAACACATCGGCCGCGACTATTCCCGTAGCTCTCACCGAGGCTTTGGAGCAGGGACAGATCGAGCCCGGGAGCATCGTT
>QQVI01000110.1 GCA_003388545.1 Actinomycetota bacterium | reverse complement strand
AGCGGCTTGCCCGAGGATTGACCACTGTCATCGACACAACCGGCCTCGATGCGGACAGGCGCAGCGCATGGCTCGAACTCGCCGGAGACTCAAACATTCCCGCGTATGCCGTTGTTTTCGACACCGCTCTCGAGACGTGTCTCGAGCGCAACGCCGCCCGGGAGCATCCACGCCCGCAGACGGTGATCAAGAAGCAGCATCGCGCTCTCAGTCTCGTCCGGGCCCAGCTCGCCGACGAGGGGTTCGAAGAAGTGCTCGGAGTTGGACCGGTTCGGGTTGCCGCTCCACTCGTGGCCGAGTCGGCGACTGGATCCGCCGTGTCAGAGCTGCCCAACCACACGTTCGGGCTGATCCTCTCTCGATTCGATTGGGGAGAAAGCCCTCTCGGGGAGACACTCCTCGAAGTCGCGCGACGCGCCGAGGACGCCGGTTTTCGAGATCTCTGGCTGATGGACCACTTCCGTCAGATCCCGAGTGTCGGACGAGCCTGGGAGGACATCCCCGAGCCCTTCGTGGCACTTTCCGCCATCGCCGGGCAAACCCGGTCGATCAGGCTGGGGTGCCTGGTCTCCTCGGTCACCCATCGCCATCCGGCCGTGCTCGGCAACCAGCTGGCGACCCTCGACGTTGTCTCGGGCGGCCGGGCGGTGTGCGGCCTCGGCATCGGATGGGATCGTGAGGAGCACGACAACTACGGCATCGAGTTTCCCCCGACCCCTGTTCGCTATGAGATGCTCGAGGAGACGATCGACTTCCTGAGAGTGATATGGGGAAAGGGAGGAAAGCCGTTCGAAGGAGAGCACTACCGGGCGGCGGCCCTGGCCGGCTACCCGCGCCCGATCCAGGACCCGATACCGATTCTCGTGGGAGGGTCCGGAGAGAAGCGCACGCTTCGCCTGGTAGCGGCGAAGGCGGATGCAGCAAATGTGTTCGGAAAGCCAGACCGGGTGGCTCACAAGGTGAAGGTGCTGCATCAACACTGTGAAGAGCTCGATCGCGACGCTGACGAGATCGAGGTGACTCATCTCGTCAATGCTCTCGCCGCCCCAGATAGCTCGACGTTGCGGGAGCTCGTCGATGCGGTTCGACCCAGTGGGACATCGTTCGAGCAGTTCTCCGGCCGCCACAACGCAGCCCTGGCCGAGGATCTGCTCGAGCTCTTCAGCGCGTATGACCGAGCCGGCGCCGACCACTCGATCGTGTCCATACCCGGAGTAGCGACGCTTGGCACCATCGAGTCCTTCGCCGAGGTCATCGACGGAATGCGATGATGTCGACAGCCGTTGATGAGGACGAACGGATCAGGAGGAACAATGGCAGTCCAGTCGAAGATGATGCCCCTTGGCACGAAAGCACCGGAGTTCGAACTTCCCGACGCAGTGTCGGGCGGGACCGTCTCCATCACCGACTTCTCGGACAAGAAGGCTCTTCTGGTCATGTTCATCTGCAATCACTGCCCGTACGTGCAACACGTCCGCTCCGAACTCGCGCGGCTGGGCAGCGACTACAACAACACCGATCTTGGGATGGTGGCCATCTCCTCCAACGACATCGACGCATATCCGACCGACTCTCCGGAGATGATGAAGGCCGAAGCCGAAGAGCAGGGCTACGAATTCCCCTACCTGTTCGACGAGGACCAGAGCGTCGCGGCGGCGTACACGGCGATGTGCACTCCCGACTTCTTCCTCTTCGGGGAAGACCGCGCTCTGGTGTACCGCGGGCAGCTCGACGCCTCCCGGCCGGGCAACGATGTCCCGGTGACCGGTGAGGACCTGAGGGCGGCCATCGATGCCACGCTCGCCGGGGAGCAGGTGAGCCAGGAACAGAAGCCGTCGATCGGATGCTCGATCAAGTGGAAGCCGGGGAACACACCGGCTTACTTCGTCTCCTGACCCGAACTGGCGTACACCCCGCCTCTCCCTAACCTGGGGTGAAGCCCAGACAAAGGACATCCCTTGCCCAAGCAGTATGACGCGCCACCGGAGCTGACCGTCGACCTCTCCAAGAAGTACTCGGCGACGATCAAGACGAACCATGGCGACATCGAGGTCGATCTCCACGCCGAGCGGTCACCGCAGACCGTCAACAACTTCGTCTTCCTGGCGCGAGACGGGTTCTACGACGGAGTCATCTTCCACCGCGTCATCGAGGACTTCATGATTCAGGGCGGCGACCCGACCGGTTCCGGGATGGGCGGCCCTGGCTACAAGTTCCGAGACGAGCTCGAAGGCGAAGGCGACTACTCGAGGGGCACGCTCGCCATGGCAAACGCCGGCCCCAACACCAACGGCTCCCAGTTCTTCATCATGCACAAGGATGTGGGACTGCCTCACTCGTACACGATCTTCGGATCGGTCACCGACGGACTCGACGTCGTGGACTCCATAGCTTCCAGTGACACCGATGGCAACGATCGGCCTCGGGATGAAGTGAAGATCTCGACGATTGAGATCGACGAAGCCTGATCAGCCCCTGACGGCCACCAGAACCTCGGCGAGAAAGTCGATGGACGAAACCTCGATGGGATCGACCACCAGTTGAAGGTGATCCACCCCGACATCGGCAAACCGCAAGAGAGAGGCGGCGATCTCCTCGACGTCGCCCTCCACAGGCCGCGACACGGGACGGTCTGAAGAGGCTCGCCGTCCCAACCCACCCTCGAGCTTGACGAGCACTGCAGCCGTGCGCTCGATCTCCGAAGGGTCGCGGCCCACGTCGCGGGCAGCCTCGTCAACCACGGCCATCAGCTCGGCGAGCCCTTCAGGGGTGTTGCCGTATGAGGCGTGCCATGTGTTCCACATGTCGACGTGCGGGGCCGCAATCCGCAGCATGCGTGGCCCGTTCGAGCCGATCAGCAGCTTCATGTCGCGACGGGCCGGTGGGAGCAGTTCCATGCCGCTCACCTCGTAAAACTC
>QQVI01000159.1 GCA_003388545.1 Actinomycetota bacterium | reverse complement strand
CATCTTGGCGATGCGGCCTGTACACGTCTCCATGTCCGCCGGTGGGATCAGACGCACGAGCTCTTCGGCAGTGTGCCTCAGTTCCTGCGCTGCGGCCGATTCCGGGTTGGACAGGACGACCGGATTGCCCGTGTCGCCACCCGGCACGACGTGAGGATCGAGTGGGATTCGGGAAATCATGTCCACTCGCAACTCTCTCGCCAGGTTCTCTCCGCCACCTTCTCCGAACAGAGCGTGGTGCTCGCCGCAGCTGCAGTCGAAACCTGACATGTTCTCTATCACGCCCACGATTGGCATATGTGAGCGTCTCGCCATGTCCGCGACCCGGATCGCCACTTTTTGAGCAGCGAGTTGTGGCGTCGTGACGACGGCCATCTCTGCCTGTGGGAGCATGCGGCTCAACGCCATCTGCACGTCACCAGTGCCCGGTGGAAGGTCGATGATCAGGTAATCGAGCTCGCCCCACTCGACCTGGTGGAGAAACTGCTCGAGAGCCTTGGAGAGCATGAGCCCACGCCACATGAGCGCCGTCTCCTCGGTTTCGATTATCAAACCCGTCGAGACGACCTTGACACCGTGGGCGACAGCGGGCTGGATCAGCTTGGTGCTCTCGTTGGCGTGAAGACGGTCTTCGACCCCAAGCATGCGGGGGATGGAGAATCCCCATATGTCGGCGTCGAGTAAGCCGACGCGAAACCCTTCCTTGGCCAACGACACAGCGATGTTCGTGGAGATGGACGACTTGCCCACGCCTCCCTTGCCGGATCCGACTGCGATAACACGTGTGGTGGGCATGATTTGTGTCGGCTCGGCGTTCTCGCGGGCATTCCGTCGCGCAGTGGACATGAGCCTCGCACGCTGTTTCTTTGTCATTGCAGTGGTTCTGACCTCGACGTCCTCCACACCCGGGAGGCTCGCCACCCTGCGAGCGGTGTCGTTCTCGATCTGGCTGCGAAGCGGGCACTCGGCGATGGTCAGCGCCAACCCGATCTCCACGTCATTCTCCTGAATCTTGACATGGCTGATCATCCCCAGCTCGACGACATTTCCGCCGAGCTCCGGGTCGCGCACTCCTTCGAGTGCCTTGAGAACTTCGTCTTTGGTGACCACGATTACCAGGGTAATTGGAAGGTTGTCCCTACCTACAGGGTTGGATACAGTGAGCAGCGGGTAAGATGGGACCAGGAATATGACTCAAGTTCTAAGCATCAAGTCGAACAAGCCAGAGAAGGTTGTCACTGTCACAGACAACGCCGCGACCAAGATCGGTGAGCTGATCACCGCCGAGGGTGACCCAGGTCTCGCCTTGAGAATGGCCGTGCGTCCCGGTGGCTGTTCTGGGTTCTCGTACGAGATGTTCTTCGACAGCGAGATCGATGATGACGATCACGTCGAAGAGTTCGGCGACATCAAGGTGGTCGTCGACCCGCAGAGTGCCGAGATGGTCAAGGGGTCGACCCTCGACTACAAGGACGGGCTCATGGGGGCCGGGTTCGCAATTGAGAACCCGAACGTCACCCGCTCCTGCGGTTGCGGGAACTCCTTCTCCTAGATCGCGACAACATTCGCCTCGACCTTCTTCAGCGCGCCCCTATTGGCCCTGACGGGCGTCGTTACAATTCGGGGACTGCGACTCTCGCCAAGAGGAGAATCCGTGCCCAAATCGATTCCTGACACGCCTTCGGCACCGAAGCCCCTGGCCCCATACTCCGTGGCGGCGGAGGCGAACGGCTTCGTTTTCCTTTCCGGCCAAGTCGGGATCGACCCAGAGACAGGTGAGAGAGCTCCCGACGACGTAAGAGCTCAAGCACACCGCGTGATGGACAATATCGGCGTCGTCCTTTCCGACCTCGGGCTCTCCTATGACGACATCGTCAAGACGTCGATCTTCCTTTCCAGCATCGACGACTTCCCCGTCGTAAATGAGGTCTATGGAGGCTATTTCGAGAATGATCCTCCGGCACGTTCGACTTTCCAGGCAGGCGCCCTTCCGGGTGGCTTCCTGGTCGAGATAGAGGTGGTTGCAGCACGATGACGATGAGCAAAGAACAGATCTTCGAGAGTCTTGGCCTGGCGGAGCACAACTCCGGAGTGTTCGCAGGCGAGTGGCTCGATGCCACCGGGGAGACGGTCGACGTGGTCAATCCGTCCAACGGGGAAGTGCTGGCCACGGTCGGCATGGCGTCGGTCGAGGATTACGACAAAGTCGTTGCGAACTCGGTTGAGACCTTCGAGAGGTGGAGAGAGCTCCCGGCTCCGAAGCGCGGCGAGTATGTGCGGCGTCTCGGCCTTGCCCTCCGGGAGAAGGTAGAGGAACTCGGTGCTCTCGTCACCCTGGAAATGGGAAAGATCCTCCCTGAAGGGATCGGCGAGGTTCAAGAGATGATCGACATCTGCGACTTCGCGGTCGGTCTCAGCCGGCAGCTGTACGGCAAGACCATGGCAACCGAGCGCCCCAGCCACAGGATGTACGAGCACTGGCATCCGCTGGGACCCGTCGGGGTAATCTCCGCCTTCAACTTTCCTGTCGCTGTGTGGTCCTGGAACTCGGCCATTGCCGCGGTCTGTGGAGACACGCTGGTTTGGAAACCCTCCGAGCGCACACCTTTGACGGCGATTGCCGTAACGAAGATCGCCAACGAAGTCATGGAGGGCTCGGGTTTCGAAGGGGTGTTCAACCTGGCCGTCGGCGACGGGAAGACCGTCGGGAACGCGATGAACTCTGACACCCGGCTGCCGCTCATCTCGGCCACCGGGTCGTGCAACATGGGGAGGATCGTCGGGCCGGCGGTCGCCCAGCGTATGGGCCGTACCATCCTCGAGCTGGGCGGCAACAACGCGGTGATCGTGATGGATGACGCCGATCTCGACTTGGCCGTGAGAGCAGTGCTTTTCTCAGCGGTTGGAACC
>QQVI01000032.1 GCA_003388545.1 Actinomycetota bacterium | reverse complement strand
GAAAGCAGGAGGCATTTTCGCGATTTAGAGCCGTTTTTCCCATTGGGAAAATCAAGTACCGGTTCAGCTTGGCCTGTGGTCCGTCATCGATCTATGTTGCTCTCCGGACTTCCCCCGCTGTGGCAGTTTCGCTTCCCCGGCGGGGTCCTACGCGTTTAGGGCCCCCCGCGTTTCTGTCACTGGCGGATGCGATCTTGTAGGCGTGAGGACTCAGACATGACGATGACTTCCGACGAAAGGCCCATGCGGCCGGGATATCGGAATCCGCCGCACTCCCGGGAAGCAGAGGAGTCGGTGATCGGCGCCGTTCTCTTGTCGGAGGACGCAGTCAATGACGTCATGGATCAGCTCGATCCTGGCGACTTCTACGTCCCCGCCCACCAGGCGATCTTCGAGGCGATACGCACCCTCTTCGACACCAGCCAGCCCATCGACGTAGTCACGGTGTCTGAAGAGCTTCGTCGTCACGGTGAGCTCGAGAAGGTGGGTGGAGTTCAATATCTCACTCGACTCGTCGATATCGTCCCCTCGACCTCCAACGTCACCTATTACGCCGGCATCGTCGAGGAGCACTCGAAACGTCGCGAGCTGATCAGGGCGGGCGCTGCCGTCACCGAGTTCGCCTTCAATACCGACGAAGAAATCATCAACGTCCTCGACCGATCAGAGCAGGCCGTCCTCTCGGTGGCCGAGAAGCGAGCCTCGCAAACCCTTCTCGAGGTCGGCCCGATGTTCAACGATGTTCTCGAGCACATCGAGCTCCTCGAGCAACAGGGGAGTGAGCTGACCGGCCTGGCTACGGGTTTCATCGACCTCGACAAGAAGCTGGCCGGTATGCAGGCCTCCAACCTCATCGTCATCGCGGCACGGCCGGCGATGGGCAAGTGCCTGAGCGGATCTTCCAGGATCCTCGACCCGACTACTGGTGCTCTGGGTCGGATTGATGAGATGTCAGTGGGAGGCTCGGTCACCTCGCTTTCTCCCCAATTGGGACTCGATGCCCGCTCCGTTGAGGATTGGATTCCTCAGGGAGTTCAGGAGACATATCGAGTGACCACGAGGTTGGGCCGGTCCGTAACGGCCACTGCGAATCACCCGTTTCGGACTTTCGGTGGCTGGACCGAGCTCGAAAATCTGACTCCCGGCACCGAGATCGCGATACCGGCGCGACTCGACGTCGCGTCCAAGGGAGAAGAGCTAAGCGATGCGCAAGTTGCGATGCTCGGATACCTGATCGGCGATGGTTGTGTCACCGGAACGACGCCCATGTTCTCGAATGGAAACGCCGAGATCGTCGACGACGTCCGACGTTGGGCTGCGATGATGGGGCTTGGTGTGAGCTCGGATCGAGATGGCCTCGGCTTTCGGATCTACAGCCCCGAGTCGTCCTCGTCGAACCCAAATCCGCTCACGACACTCTTGGCGGAGCTGGGCCTCAAAGGGAAAGGCGCACACTCGAAGTTCGTGCCGGAGCCGATCTTCCGTTCGCCGCCACGTCAGATTGCCTTGTTTCTCAACCGGCTCTACGCATGCGACGGCAGCGCCTGGATTGACAAGGACAACTACCGGATCGAGTACTGCACTGTCTCGGAGCAGCTCGCCGACGACGTCCAGCATCTACTCCTCAGGTTTGGGATCGTCGCCAAGAAGCGCCGGAGAGAGGTGAAGTACAAAGGCGGAACGCGTACCGCCTTCGATGTTTCATTCCAGGATCCTGACAACGTGGAGCGCTTCATTGGCCACATCGGGATCTACTCGAAGATGGAGCGGGTTGTCGATGTTCTTCAGATGGCATTGAACCGCAAGGTGAATGCTCCTGCGCATGAGCTCTTACCAATGGAAGCCTGGAGTCTGGTCCTCTCGGAGAAGGGTGAGAGAAGCTGGGCCGAAGTGTCCGAGGCCACCGGCCGGCCACGGAACCACAACTGGCATGTCGGCAAGCGCCGTCTCTCGAAGCGTCTGATGAGAGAGCTGGCGAAAGCGATGTCTTCCGGTCTTCTCATGGAACTCGCTGATTCCGAAATCGTGTGGGATCCCATTGTCAGTATCGAGCCGGTCGGCCCGCTTCCGACCTACGACCTGACGATCGCCGACACACACAACTTCGTGGCAAACGACATCGTCGTCCACAACAGCTCCTTGGCAATGAACATCACCACGAACGCCGCCATCGCGGGTGAGTCCGTGGCGATCTTCTCCTTGGAGATGTCCAAAGAGGAGATCGTCCAACGCATCCTGTCCTCGGTCGGAAAGGTCGACTCGATGAAGCTTCGATCGGGTCAGCTCGGACCGTTGTGGCAGAAGGTCGTAGATGCCGCCGGGAAGATGTACCAGGCCCCGATCTACATCGATGATTCCCCGATCGTGACCATCACTGACATCAGGGCAAAGTGCCGGCGGTTGAAGCGAAAAAAGGGCCTCTCCCTCGTCGTGGTCGACTACATCCAGCTCATGGAGGCATCCGGCCGGGAGAACCGCCAGCAGGAGATAGCCCAGATCAGCCGGTCACTCAAGAACCTAGCGAGGGAGCTGGAGGTGCCAGTGATAGCGCTGTCGCAGTTGAACCGGTCGCTCGAGTCACGGGAGGACAAGCGGCCGCGGCTCTCCGACCTCCGCGAGAGCGGCAGCATCGAACAGGACGCCGACGTCGTCATGTTCATCTACCGCGACGAGTACTACCACCCTGAGAACCACGAGAACCGGGGCATCGCCGAAGTGATCGTCGCCAAGCACCGAGCCGGCTCGACCGGGCCGGTGCGACTCACCTTCCAGCCCGAGTTCACGCGTTTCGCCAACCTGGGCCGCGACGTCACCTGAGCCCTCGATCGAAACGTCCGGGCGACACCGTCCACGCCGGCTGATCGTCGAATGTGACCCAGGACGAGCGGCAACCCGAGGGCTGCCGCTGGAGGGGTACTGCTTGCCCGAAGAGCT
>QQVI01000235.1 GCA_003388545.1 Actinomycetota bacterium | reverse complement strand
TAGCCACCCGAGCAGGCTCTCGCCTGCTCGCTCAGAGGGCTCGAACACGAGCCCGGCCACCCAGAGCCCGGCCCATCCTCCCAACCAGAGCCCGCCGATGGAGGCGGGGCCCAACACGAGGAGGCCCACCCAATTCTTCTGTAGGTCCGGTCTTGGCACATGTTTCTATCGACGGAGCGGAGACTCCGCTGGAGTTGGCCGCCGCCCGAGAATCTTCTGTGTCAGCAGGATCCCGACTGTCACCAGCAGGATTCCAGCGCCCTCGGCTACGCCGATCCGCTCGTCGAGGAAGATCCAGGCGAGTACGGCGATCTGAATCAGCATCGTGTTGTTTATCGCGGCGGATTCGATCGCAGACAGACGACGGAGCGACAAGTTCCACAAGGTGAACGCCCAAGCAGTATTGACCACGGCGAGCCAGACGATGATGCCGAGTGCCCGGCCCGAGACCGCGGGGACCCCTTCGGCGACGAGACCTGTGGCGACGAGGATTGCGCTGCCGATACCCATGCTCAGGGTGGTGACGACCAGGGGAGACACATTCCCGGGCCGGTTGACGTGACGACCGAGCAGGGACCCCACGACGTTTGCCAGGAGGCCGACGATCGAGGCCGTCACGCCGATAGCCGTCGCACCCAGGTCTCCAGAAAAGTACGTCCAGGCGCCTGCGATCACGAGCAACGCGCCGAGCGTCTGACGACCGGACACCGGCTCGGATATGGACCGCGAGCTGGCGAGGGCTACCAACAGCGGCGTCCACGAGAGGATGAGGCTCGACGTGGCTGCGGGCTGACTGTCGATCGCCACGAACTGGGCGCCTTGGGTGATTGCGTAGAAGATCACACCAAGGAGCAGGATCCAGGTCATGGACTTCCGGTCGAGCGAGCGGAGCTCGGTCCTTCGTCGCGGCTGGATGGCCACCCAGCCAAGGAGGATCATGGCGGCCAGGCCGTAGCGCATCGACGCGAATGTGATGGGGGAGAGGCCCTCCTGGTCGAGGCCCCAACGGATGAGCACCCAGGAGGAGCTCCACAGGAACGTGACAAACAGCGCGATCAGGGTCGCATTGAGATGACCTCTCGGTCCTGGCATCTGAGCCTCCTAGCCGGCACGTTTCATCGTGCCGACCTATCCCCTCGAGGCTTTTGTCCAGTGAGGTGCGAGCCCTTCTCGGGCCTTCTGTGGCGCTCGGACCAGCCCGGTCGCAAAGACCGGCGGAACCCTAGCCACCCTTCAGTCGACGACGTGAGGCTACCAGGCCCCGCGATTCCGCTACTTCAGGCTCAGCTTCCGGGAGCCGGCGAGCAGGTCGCGTGGCACCGCAAGAACTCTTGCCAGTGCGGGGACTCCGACTCCGACCCCGATGAAGACGATTCCCGCCGTCCATGCGAACACCACGTCCGACGATCTGGCCATGTTGCCGAGGATCCAGATCGAAGCCGGGAAGGCGATGGCGCCCAGCATCACCTGGTACGCAGCCACAATGCCGACGTCTTCCCACCCCAGCAATCGACCGACGAGTGCCGGGACAGCGACCCATCCGATGACGGCCCCCGTCACGAGAAACGGGATGAGCACAGCAGCGAAAGCGAGCCCATCGCCCGCATCGGTCCCAGAGAAGATGGTTGCGACGATGTAACCGAGGGCCGCACCGATACACAGCCCGAGGCCGGCGGCCACCCCGGAGAGGCGTTGAGCAGACCGAGAAGGATTGAGTTTGGGGGTCATGCCCGCGATATCGGCACGCCAGCTCGAGACCTGAGCCCGATGGGACTGATGGGCCAAATTCGTTCGCAGAAGCTGTGTAGTCGATGTAAGGTACGTAACACAGATAGCCCCATACGACTCAGGAGCTCCCCATCTCAGTTTCGTCCACGGTTGACCGCTCGCTGGTGAAGCGAGGTATCACCGATGCTCTCCCGCTGATCGTGTCGGCGATCCCGTTTGCGCTGGTTGTTGGGCTTGCCATTACCGAGTCCGGCATCGGGAATCTCCTCGGCTGGAGCACCGCACCGCTTATCTTCGCCGGTGCCGCACAGCTCACGCTGATCACCCTGTTGGGCAGCGGGGCAGCCGTCGTGGCCGCCATCACCACGGCGCTCGTCATCAATGTGCGCCACGTCATGTACTCAGGCGCCATGGCTCCAACCTTCCAGAAGCAGCCCCGCTGGTTCCGGTGGGTGGCTCCTTATGCGTTGATCGATCAACTGTTCGCGCTGGCGGTGCTCCGGAAGGATGACGACCCGAAGGACTTTCGCACCTATTACCTGGCGGCGGCCATCTCGTTCATCATCTTCTGGAACACCACTGTCGCCCTCGGCCTTCTCATCGGTCCGGTCGTCCCTGAGACGTGGAATCTGGAGTTTGCTGTCCCGGTGATGTTCGTTGGGATCGTGGTCATGGCGCTCGACCGATACCCGAAGGTCGTTGCGGCGGTGGTGGGAGCAGGCGCCTCCTACGTATTCGCCGGCCTGCCCAATCGCTCCGGTCTCCTTGCCGGTGCGGTCATCGGCATCATCGCCGGAGTCATCGCAGATAGGGCGGCGCGACAATGACTGCGTTCCTTGCGATTCTCATCGTTGGTGTCGGCACCTATCTCTTCCGCTCGATCTTCATCATTGCCCTGGCAGGGCGGACCATCCCGCCCAACCTGGTCAGGGCTCTCGAGTTCGTCGGACCTGCCGTGCTGTCGGCGCTCGTCGTTGCGCTCATGGTCGAAGAAGGCCAGGTGGTCGCCGGAGTCCCTGAAGTAGCGGCGCTTGCGGCCGGTGGTCTTGTCGGCTGGAAGACGAGAAATCTGATTTACACAGTCGTGGCCGGCATGGCCGTCTTTTGGATCTTGCGCATCTGGTTCTGACGCGACCGATCCTGCGAAGAGTCAGTGCTCCCCCCTCCCTCCTCGCTGACGCTCGGAGTACTCCCCCCGTTCGTCTTCGACTCCGGGGGGAGAAGTTTCCTTCCCCGGAG
>QQVI01000028.1 GCA_003388545.1 Actinomycetota bacterium | reverse complement strand
AGTCGCACGGAGCCGATGCTCTGAGGCTGTATCACCACTTCATGGGGCCACCCACTGATGACGCCGCCTGGGACACGAACGGTGTAGATGGAACCTTGCGTTTCCTGGACAGGCTCTGGCGCGTTGCGACCGAGACCGAAGACTTCGATCAGTCGGCGGACGCGTCCGAGCTCCTGGCAGAAGCACATCGAGCGATCAAGAAGGTGACCGAGGACATCGATCGCTTCCACTTCAACACAGCCGTGCCGCCGCTCATGACCGTGACCAACGATCTTGTCGAGCGAGTCAGGGAAGGAATCAGCAGGAAGGACTTCGACGAGGTTGTTGAGATTCTGACCAAGCTGTTGGCGCCGATGGCGCCGCACATTGCTCACGAGCTGTGGGAGCGCACCGGTCATGACACGATGCTTGCGGTCGAGGCCTGGCCCACCTGGGACCCTGAGCTCGTCGAGCGAGACCGGGTCACGATGGTGGTGCAGGTCAACGGAAAGTTGCGGGATCGCATCGAGGTCGACGCCGGTATCTCTTCGGCAGACGCCGAGACGCTCGCCCTGAAGGCGGAAAAGGTCCAGCAGTGGATCGACGGTAAGGACGTCAAGCGAGTGATCGTCAGAGAGCCAAACCTCGTCAACATCGTGGTCGGCTGATGAGGCAACCTGCCGCCCGTCTCCTCGGGTCGGCTCTCGAGTCCGAATTCCTACAGGCGATTCACCCGATCCGCCCTGAAGGCGTGGTTGTTCGGCCGGCCCCGCGTTGGCTACGTGCGCTCTGGGGTCGCGAAACGCGTGCGATGACGATTGGATCGACCATCCTCATCGACCCTGAGGCCCTGGCTTTGGAGAGACTCACGTCCCTGCTCAAGCACGAGCTTGTGCATGTGCGGCAGTGGCGTCAACTCGGGCCCGTGCGGTTTCTCTCTCGCTATATCCGTCAGTACCTGGTGGGCCGTTTCGGCGGGGCAGGGCACCGAGTGGCCTATTTGGCCATCGATCTCGAGGCTGAGGCCCGGCGGCTCGCCCGCTAGTCAGCTCCGCTCACTCGACGACTATCCCGTCGAGGTCCTCCTCGGGCTCGGGAAACTGCGGGTCCATCTCCGTCAGCGTGTCGATGAGCAGCTGGGAGACCACCAAGTTGCGGTACCACTTCCGGTTGGCCGGAACCACGTACCACGGGGCGTATTCGGTTGAGGTCCTGGACAACATCGCCTCGAAAGCTTCTTGATACTTGTCCCACAGCTTGCGGTCGTCGAGGTCGCCGCTACGAAACTTCCAATTCTTGTCCGGGTTGTCGAGCCTCTTCTGCAGACGCTCACGCTGCTCGTCCTTGCTGATGTTCAGATAGACCTTGACGATGGTTGTGCCCTCGTCGGTGAGCATTCGCTCGAACTCGTTGATGTGGTGGTACCTCCGCTCCCAGCGCTCCTTAGGTACCAGCTCACGAACCCGGACGACCAGGACGTCCTCGTAGTGGGACCGGTTGAATACGGTGATCTGCCCGTCGGCCGGCGTGTGTTCGTGTACCCGCCATAGGTAGTCATGGGCGAGCTCTTCCTCGGTGGGCTTGCCAAACGATGCCACTCTCACGCCCTGAGGATTCACGCCGGTGAAGACGTTCCGGATGGTTCCGTCTTTTCCTCCTGTGTCAGTCGCTTGCAAGACGAGTAGCAGTTTCTGCCTGGACTCTGCCCACAGCTTCCGCTGCAGCGTATAGAGGCGATCATTCAACTTGGGCAGGGCGCGTTTGCCTTCCTTCTTCCCGCCTTCGAAGCCGACCTTCGCGTTCGGGTCATGGTCGTCGAGCGAGACCAGTGTTCCTGGAGGCACGCGGTATTGGCTGATGTCGAACATGGCGGTCGACCTTAACCATGGGGCTTCAAAACGCTCGTACCCCGCCTGTATCTATGGGGGGTGGTTGGGAGAGTCTCACGTTCGCAGGCAGCTGTGATAGCCATAGGAGCACTGGGGGCGATCGTTGGTGGACTGATCGGCCTGGTGGCGACGCCATCCATGCCAGAGCCAATCTCCACCATTGCTGCTCCCGAGGTGCCCCATGATGAGTTGATTCCGGTGCATGTCTCCGGCTGGGTGGCCGCCCCTGGTGTGGTCTGGATACCGGCTGGTTCGCTGGCCTCCGTAGCAATCGATGCAGCCGGTGGCGCCTTGCCCGGCGCACGACTCGATTCGATCAATCTCGCCCGACAGGTCGCGGATGGTGAGCAGGTGCACGTGCCCGGCCCGTCCGACGCCTCCGCACCGGGCATGTCGGGTGACGGAGGCCTGGTCGACATCAACGCGGCCGACGAGACCGATTTGCAGATCCTGCCTGGAGTCGGTCCTGTGCTGGCCGCCAGGATCGTGGCGCATCGGGAAGAGTTCGGTCGATTCGAGGCCGTCGAAGACCTCCTGGATGTTCCCGGTATCGGCGAGGCGAAGCTGGCATCGATCCGGGATCTCATCAAACCACCGTGACCCACCGGATCGTCCCGGCGCCGTCTCGACTCTGGCTGGCTCACGGCGTGCTCGCCTGCGTGGTTGCGGTCACAGCGACCGGATGGCTGCCGGGATGGGCGATTGTGGTTTCGCTCGTTGCCATTTTGCGAGCGCACCTGCTCACGATGGCCGCCGTGATCCTCGCAATCGTGCTTCCCAGACTCCTGTGGCCTCCCACGACTCTGCCCCATGGTGCAATCGAGGGACGGGTGGTGACACTGTCCACTGCTCCGACATCTGGCCAGTTCGGCTGGTGGGCACTTGGCACCTTGGATGACGTACCGGTGTTTCTGGAGCTGCCCGACGATGAAGCCGAGATTGCCGACTCGGTCCTGGTGACTGGCATCGTCACCGACGATGTGGCCACGTTCGCGGGACGTCCACGTCAAGTCGTGCGTGTTGAGGAGTTGGTGATCGCCTCACATGGTCGGTCCATTTATGGCTCAGCCGGAGCTTCGATCCGACGCCACGTTTCCCAGC
>QQVI01000196.1 GCA_003388545.1 Actinomycetota bacterium | reverse complement strand
TCGGTGGCACGCTCGGGGTGGGGCATGATCCCGACCACGTTGCCGGTCTCGTTGGCGACGGCCGCGGCTTGCCGGCTCGACCCGTTCGGGTCGTCGACGTAGGTGGCGACCACGCGGCCGGATCCATCGGGGCTGACCCAGTTGCCCTCGTAGGAGTTCAACGGGATGCGGAGGCGTTGACCCCGCTCCGCCGCGGAGGTCAGGACCGTCGACGTGTCCGTTACCTCGACTTCGACGTATTTGCAGATGAAGGACAGGTCGCGGTTGGCGATCAGGGCTCCAGGAAGGAGGCCGGCCTCGCAGAGGACCTGAAACCCGTTGCAGATCCCGAGCACCGGTGTCCCGGCATCGGCCCTCTCGACCACGACCCTCATCACAGGGGAGAAGCGAGCGATGGCGCCGGTGCGGAGCGCGTCGCCGTGGGCAAACCCACCGGGGAGGATGATCCCGTCGAAGTCATCGAGATTGGTTTCACGATGCCAGACCAGCTCTGCCTCTCCGCCCAGTCCTCGGATCGCCGAGACCACATCGTGCTCGCAGTTGGTGCCCGGGAAGACGACCACTGCCGTCCTCACTCGATCACCTCGATTGCGTAATCCTCCAGCACCGGGTTGGCGAGGAGCTGCTCACACATGTCGGCCACATCTCGACGGACCGCTTCGGGGTCGTCTCCGTCGACGTCGAGGCTGAAGACCCGATCGACCCTCACCTCCTTGACCGACGTGTGGTCGAGATCATTGAGAGCTCGCTTGATGGTGGTGCCCTCCGGGTCGGCGATCTCGGGCCGCCGCGTCACCTCGACCCTGACCTTCACCTTCTCCCCTCGAGGTACTCGTCAAAGCTCCTGCCGGTGATCTTCTCGTAGGCCTCGACGTAGCGGGATCGGGTCCCTTGCACGATCTCGTCGGGGAGATCGGGGGCAGGGGGGGTCTTGTCCCACGGTTGCTTCTCCAGCCACTCGCGAACGTACTGCTTGTCGAAGCTGGGCACCTCGTTGCCCGGTTCCCACTCGTCGACCGGCCAGTAGCGGGAGGAGTCCGGGGTGAGCACTTCGTCGATGAGGAGAAGCTCGTCCCCGGCGAATCCGAACTCGAACTTCGTGTCGGCCAGGATCACACCTTTGGCGGCCGCGTATTCGGTGGCACGTGTGTAGATGTCGATCGACCGCCGACGCAGCTCCTCGTAGAGATCGTCACCGAGGATCTCCCGGGTTTGCGACTCGGTGATGTTCTCGTCGTGGCCGGTCGCAGCCTTGGTGGCCGGTGTGAAGATGGGCTCGTCGAGCTTGTCGGCGAGGCGGAGGCCCTCGGGGAGGTGCTCCGTGGTCGGCCCGCCCCCGTCCCGATACTCCCTCCAGGAAGACCCGTACAGGTAGCCCCTCACGACACACTCCACAGGGACCACCTCAGCGCGTCGGACGATCATCGCCCGTCCCTCGAGCTCGGTGCGCTCTTGGTCGGTCAACTCGTCGACCGAGCTCAGATCAGTGCTGACGAGATGGTTTGGGGTGTCGAGGAAATCGAAGAAGTGCAGGCTCAGGCCGGTCAGGACGCGACCCTTGTCCGGGATCAGCTGGGGCAGGATCACGTCATACGCGCTGATCCGGTCTGTGGCTACGAAGAGGAGGTGATCCGGATCGATCTCATAGATCTCTCTGACCTTTCCGGAGGCGACGTGTGATAGTGACAGCACGTGCCCGGAGGCTAACAGTCGATCCGGGGTTCGCCGCATCTCCCATCCGATCGAATCCGGTCGGGCCGGAACGGCAACTAGCGTGCCCGCATGCCTGGATTCGATGCCCGGAGGATCTCCGATCTCTTTGCCGCCGACACCTATGCCAACCAGCTCGGTGTCGAGCTGCTCTCTGTGACCGATGAAGAGCTCGTGGTCGCTCTCGACGTCGAAGATCGGCATCTCAACTTCCTGGGTGGGGGCCACGGCGGGATGGTCTTTTCGCTGGCCGACTGCGCATTCTCACTTGCCTCCAACTCGGCAGGGCCCCGTGCGGTGGCCATCGACACCCACATGGTCTTCACCGCAGCTGCGCGGTCCGGAAATCGACTGACTGCCGTTGGAAGAGAGCTCTCCAGAGGGAGAACCCTGGGCACATACCACGTCACCGTGACGAGGGACGACGGCCGCGTCGCCGGGATCTTCACCGGGACTGTGCACATCTCCGCAGAAGACTGAGCCTTCCCATTTAGGCTCTGGAGGGTTGCCTGTACTGAAGTATGTGGTATTCAACCCGCTCAAAGCGGGTTTCTCCGTGCTCGCCGGGATAGCACTCGGGTTCGCGGCGTTCTACGCATACCAAGTTTCGGCCGCTGTAGACGCCCTGGCCGTGGAGGACTTCGACCCGTCGTCGGCCCGGGAGGAGATAGGCCCGTCCCAGGAGCTGGACGATCGAAACATCGTCTTCGTCGAGCCGCGAGAACTTGACGAGGAACCGCTCGACCTGATCGCCCTGCAGGAAGAGCTTGCCTCCGTCTATGACATCACCAAGCCATTCGATCCGTACGAGTTCAGCCCCCACTCGTTCGGAGAGCCGATTCCCGACGAGGCCTATCAGTCGTATCTTCTGATCGGCACCGATGCGTCGGGCTACCTGGCGGACGCGATCATCCTGGCTCTGCAGCCGGCTGGAGGGGGTCGTCCCTTGATGGTCAGCCTTCCACGTGACCTCTATGTGTGGAATGTCTGCAAGGACACATTCACCAGGCTCAACGCTGGACTTGGAGGCTGCGGTGGCGCGGCGTCGGGCTCGGAGATGATGGCGATCCTGGTCGAGGACTACACCGGCATCCCCATCGATCATCTCGCCAGGATCAACTTCTCTGGTTTCGCCGGTGTCGTCGATGCTCTCGGTGGCATCACGGTCTGCGTCGACTATCCGACCAGGGACCTCAAGTCGAAGCTGCTCATCGAGGAGGCGGGATGTCAGGTGGTGGACGGAGCGACCGCGCTTGCATGGGTGCG
>QQVI01000225.1 GCA_003388545.1 Actinomycetota bacterium | reverse complement strand
CCCTGCCAGGCCCGAACCCTGCACTCGAACCCACCTTCCCGATCGGGTCCTCACGACCGTTGCGGCCTCGCCATCGTCTGCGGCGGCGGCGCGGAGCGCCACCACCTGAACCGGCAGGGGCAGCCGGTCCGGGCGGAACCCGCCGATGTCGGGCAGGTCGGCGAGTACGTCGAGCGCGTTCTCGGTTGTTGACTTCGAGATGAGATCGGCGTTGACAATGAGGACGGCCGGGCTATCGATACTCCTATCGGTTGCTGCTTGTCCCCGAAGCAACCCCAACTTGGTGCCCATGGCGAATGCACCGCTCATCCTGCTTATGAATCGAACATCCTCTTCGGTGTAGGGCCGGCTATCCGAGCGGTGAAGGAGATTCACCGCACCCCATACGGTCTTCCCGTTTCGAAATACTGCATCCAAGGAATCGTCGAAACCCATCGGTTCGAGAAGGTTGCGCCAGCGCCAGCTCGAAGCGGCGTCCCCTTTCGTCGCTGCTTTCACGGTGGTCGCCCCGATCCGCATCGCGTTCAGCGTGGCTGGGGAGTTGACGTCTTCTTCGGCGTACCACGCCCTCGCGATCTCAGGCGGGGTGTGCTCGAGCCCCTCGTTCATGTGGCCCGTCACCAAGAGCGTCACCGGGTCCACGGTGAACCAGCATGGGTGGAAATCGAAGGGGATGACGTCGCGCAGCACGTCCGTGGCTTCGAGCCAAAAGGATATGTTGTCTTTGCTCTCGGCCGCGAGCAGCTCGAGCTTGTGCTCGGCCAGCACGCGGGCCACATCGACCTTCATCGCCGCATCATATTTCTCCCGACCCGCGCTGAGAACCCCATTTTTCTGGGGTGTTCAGGCATCGTCCTGAATCCCAGCTTCCTGGTCTGGTCGGTCCGCTCCCTCATTGGCACAAATGCGTCAGGGCACGAGCCCTAACCAAACACGTACCTCAAAAAGGAGAGGAAATGTCCACAACGCTGGAAAAGAGGCCCCGCACGGATGCGGTGAGCGGCCCCCCTGCATTTACATCCCGGACCGGTCGATTCATCGATAGGGCGCAATCCGTTGGGCCGCTCGCCCTTCGAACATCGCTCGCAGTGGTATTCGTCTGGTTCGGGGGTATGAAAATCGCCGGCTACTCGCCGGTAGGAGATCTGATCGAAGGTGCCGTCCCGTTCATCGACGGGGCATGGTTCATCCCCGCTCTGGGAGCTTTCGAGGTCATCCTCGGCCTTGCGTTGCTAGCGGGCGGCCACGCGCTGGTCGTGTTGACCACGATGGCGCACCTCGCCGGAACCTTCGCTGTGTTCGTGTTCACCCCAGAGGTGGCCTTCCAGGATGCCAACCCGCTCCTTCTCACCATGGAAGGAGAGTTCGTCGTCAAGAACCTGGTTCTCATCGCGGCCGCGCTGACCGTGATTCGCGTGCCAGGGATCGTAACGAGAAGGCCCTCCTCAGCTCGCTGAACACCACCAAGCAACAGGGGCCCGGTCCGATTCGGATCGGGCCTCTTTGTTCGTCTCCGACATACCCAGATTCCTGGTCTGGGCCGACACCCCGCCGGGACTTACCTTCACATTCATGATCTACAAGGAGACACAAATGCAAACCCAGGCCACGAGGCCGTATGTCGTCGCGGCAGGCGAGGGTGAGGGAATCTGGTTCCTGAACACCCTGTTCACAGTCAAGGCCGGCGCGGACCAGACAGAAGGGAATTTCACCTTCATGGAGCAGACCTGCCCAGCCGGCTTCGCCCCACCACGCCACGTTCATTTCGCAGAGACCGAGGCCTTCTACATGTTGGATGGCCGGGTCACGGTGTGCTGCGGGGATATCGAGAGAGTGCTTCTGCCAGGCGACTTCGTGCTCCTGCCACGGGGCATCCCTCACGGATTTCAGGTGTCAGAAGATGGACCGGCCCGATTCATTCATCTCACGTCGCCCGGACAGTTCGATCACTTCGCACGCGAGATCGGCGAGCCTGCCAAGGAGCTGACCTTGCCTGAGCCGGGCGACATAGATCTCCCGAAGTTCCTCCGGACGCTTCCCGAGTATGAGCTCGAGGTCTTCTCGGAGTGATCGGCATGAGACAGAAAGCCCCGAAGTCGCAATCGACTGCCGATACATCACGAGACGTCAGGTTGACCATCGACGTCGTGTCCGGCGATGCCCTCCCGGTCTCGTGGGCCGAGATCGAAGTCGATGTCGTCAGCGAGTCGGGCGCGGTTCGCAGACATTCGGCGACCGCAGACGGCGATGGCCGAGCTGTGGTCGCGGTCGCACAGTCTGACGAGCCCTTGTGGTACTCCGTGTCGGTTGGCGGCCGGGGATCGGCATTCGGATCGGCGTTCACCGATCAGAGAGTTGTGGTGGAGCTCTGAATGACGTCCACGACTGTCGCCGAGCAGCCCTCCGTCGCTCTCGCTGCAGAACCGGAGCCGGAGGTTGCGTCATCGCCGGCACTGCTCTGGCGGCGACTCGGCGTGCTGATCCGATGGGCGTTGCCCGTTGTCGCCCTTGCTCTCGTTGCACGCAGCATGGCTGTGGGGTGGGATGAGATCACCAGGTCGATGGCGGTCTTCAGAGGTAGCGGCGCCATGCTCCTGCTACTTGCTCTCGTGGTCGAGGGCATCTGGGTCTTCACGCTGAGTCAGGTCTACCGCGTGTCGCTTCAGGCCTTTGGCGGCAAGGCGACGATTGGCCAGTCGATGGTGGTCTCGATGGGCGCTTTCACCTTGAGTCGGGTGGTTCCCGGGGGCGGCGCCGTGGGCGCATTAGTGGCAGGCCGGGAGTTCGTACGAATTGGAAACCCGGGACCTGTCACCATGGTCGCCCTCGTCACCGCCGGGTGGGTGTCACTGACAAGCCTTACCGTTCTCGTATCTGTCGGACTGGCGGCCGGGATCGTCTGGGGGAGTCTCCCGGTCGGGTTCTTGGCGGTGCCTCTTCTGATCTTGACCGCTCTGATTGCGGCCGGACTAGGCATGC
>QQVI01000209.1 GCA_003388545.1 Actinomycetota bacterium | reverse complement strand
AGGATGGGTGTGGACTCGGCGCTAGTGATCCTTCTATACCTCGTCGGTACCACCGTCATGTACGGGCTCCGATGACCATCACCCGGAGGTGCTCAGGATGCGGGCGACTCCGTGAGGCCTAACTCCTGAGTCCTCTGCATCCAACGGCTCAAGTCCCGCGGTGTGATGACTCCCGAGACTTCGCCATCGGTGGCAACCACCACCCGACGAAGGTCGCCGCCCATCAGCTTGCCCACTACCTCATCGAGATGGTCGGAGGGAGCGACGATGAGTGAATCGCTCAATGGCTCCGCAATCTCGCTCACCCTCGTGGTCGACCATTGCTCCCGGGGCGTCTCTCGAACGGCGTTGAGGGTAAGAAGGGCCACCGTCTGGTCACCATCCCTAACCGGGAACGCATTGTGATCATGTTTCATGAAGTACTCGTCCACTGCCCGCTGGATCGTGACGTCGCCGGCTATCTCGACTACACCGTTGCTCATCACTCTGGAGGCGGGCACCTCGGCGAGAATCTGTCGAAACTGCAGCTGGAGGAAAGACGCTTGTGCGGCCTGAGCAAGGAACCAACCTATCGCCACCATCCATAGGCCGCCGATGAGGGCACCCAACAAGAGGATTTCGAGCGCGCCGAGGGCGATGATGGAGAAGCCAACCACTTGGCCGGCTCGAGCTGCGATCCGGGTTGCCCGTGCGATGTTTCCGGTCTGTTTCCAGATGATCGAGCGAAGGACACGTCCACCATCGAGAGGGAATCCAGGTACCAGGTTGAAGACGGCAAGGATGAGATTGATCCATCCGAGTCGACCTGAGACGAAACCGCCGACGGTGCCCGAGCCGAAACCGACGGCGCCCAGCCAGAACAGGCCTGCCAAGACAAGACTCGTCACCGGGCCCACAATGGCGATGGTCAGCTCATCGTTGGGCTCCTCTGTTTCAAGGTCCGCCTTGGTTGCGCCTCCAAACAAGAAGAGCGTGATGCTCTCGACTTCGACGTCGCGCGTCTGGGCAACCCAGGCATGCGCGAGCTCGTGGAGCAGCACACAGAAGAAGAATGCAAGGGCCATCAGACCCGCCAGACCGATCAAAACACCCGTCCCAATCGCATCGAACCGGAAGTCGAGCACGACAAAGAACGAGTAGCCGATCAGGAAGGCGATGAAGCTCCAGGAAGGATCGATCTTGAGTTCGACCCCGCCAAGCCTGCCGATACTCCATGCGTTGCGGCCGAACAAGGTTTCCTTTCAGGGTCGCTGAAGATCCCATACCCAACCATTGCGACCGACAAACGGCAGCACCGCGCGGCCCGGCTGTCTCTCAGCCTCTCAGGTCACGACGCTCGAACAGCGGGACGGCAACTGCGACGAGCAGGACGAAGAGCGCGGCCAACACACCGACATGACCCCAATCGATGGCCATTTCGAGCGGGCTTCCGCCCAAGTAGTAGTGGAACGGAGATAGCTCCGACCAACCCTGCAGACCGCCGATCAGCGGAAAGAAGGAGAAAACGAAGTAGCTGAGTAGCGCCACGAGAGACGCGCCATAGGCCGCAACGCTGGTGCGACCAAAGGCCGCGCTGAGCACGAGGGCGACACCACCCATGACGAGACCAAGCAGGGTCAGGAGAAGAGACGTTGCAGCGAATCTGATCGGGGCGATGCCGGCGTCGCCGATCAGTCCACCAGACCATGAGCCGAGGAACGTAGCCACCCCCACTAGGGCTGCCAGGCCAACCATGGCGACCACCTTCTGAATGAGGATTCGGCGCCTCGAGATCGGACTGGCGACGAGTAGCCCCATCGTGTGCTTTTGTTCCTCCCCGGCAAGAGCTCGAGTGCCGACGAGAATCGTGAGGACGAACAGCGCTATCGGCGCGGTCAGCGAGAACATCTCTCCCTGGAACCAGCCCTCCGCAGTTCCCATGTCTGCTCCTCCGATCGCCGCAATCAGCGCCTCAGGTAGATCTTGGAACACTTGAAGCACGTTCTCCGGTATGAGACGCCAGAAGACGCCATAGAGCAGACCGAGATAGAACAGGATGCTCGCAACGATGGCCGTCAAAGCCTGATGGTCCGATGCGGTCTTGGCCACGATCCCGGAAACCCTCGCCGATCCGGCGAATCGCTCCACCAAGCGAGCGGTGCGCGGGTTATCCCTCAAGCGGTCGATCACCCCGCGCTTCGTGCCACCGTTCTTCAGGTCCCGCCGACCCACGCCCACATATGCGACGGCCACAAATCCCAAGGACGCACCGGCGAGGAGGGCGAGATGACCCCAATGAATACCGTTGGCCAGGGGCTGGGAGCCTGCGTAGTAGTACCAAGGGAAGTACTCCGTCAGGAAGTCGAGTTCGGAGATGAGCGGAAAGATCCCCACGGCCAGCCATCCAATAACCATCAATCCCGCCGATATTCCGGAGGCAAGCGAGGTGCTTCCCGCCCAGGCACCGATTGCCATGGCGAGGAAGCCATAGAAGACGGTGTTCACGAAGAGATGAACGAGCAACGACCCCACCATCATCCCCGTCATGTCGACACTCAGCATTCCCGGAGTGATGGCAGCCGCGCCCCACAGGAGGAGCACTGCCAACAGTGAGAGACCCATGATTGCCGCCGCCTTGGAGAGCAGCACCCTGGTCCGTGACACTGGGTTGGCCAGGAGCAAACCCAGTGTTCCGTTGGCCTCCTCACCTGCGATCGATGAGGAACCGAGCGATATCGCCAGTCCGCCCAACGTGAGGGCGCCGATGGTGTTCAGGATTGCGCCGAAGCCGAGGCCGGCCACGCCGGCGCCTTCAGGAAGGCTGAGCAGCTGCAGGTAGAACTCCGGAAGCTGGTTAATGAAAGAGGCGTCGATCTCCCTGTAGATGGCAAGGCCAGCCAGGAGAAGCAGCGCCACGGACACGCCACCGATGAAGACGCCCAGGATTCGGTCTCGACCAGTCTTGAGGAATACGTTGGCGAGCATCAGGCCTTCACCGGAGTGTCGC
>QQVI01000124.1 GCA_003388545.1 Actinomycetota bacterium | reverse complement strand
CATCTCCGCCTGCCGTCACCAGGGTTGCCTCGGGACTCACGTCTCTCAGCTTCGACACTTTGTCCCGCAGTCCCGAGGAGTCGGGATAGCGGTTGAGCAGACCCGGTTCTCCTGAAACCTCATCGAGGATCGACATGTCCGGTGGCTGTCCTTCGTTACGGGACAGATCGAGGTCGATCCCGGGCAGTGTCATTGGAGGGGTGTAGGGGTCGAGGAGCCTCATGGGACGATCTGCTCGAGCCTGGACACGACGATGTCCGTGGCGCCGCGCTCTTTGAGCAGAGGTATGAGCTCCGGGAGCGTATCTCGAGGAACGGCTGCCTTCACCGCCAAGCCGCTGTCGCCGTGCAGGGATGCGATTGTTGGCTCCCTCATGCGAGGCAGTATCTCAATAACCGTCTCGAGGTACTCCGATGCGACGTTGAGCTCGATCATCGCCCGGGTGCGGGCGTCGAGAACCGACTTGAGCGATATCACCAGTCTCTCGATGCGGGATTTCGCCGACGGCCTGTCGAGGGCACCCTGGCTGGCATACAGCCTCGTCGACGATGTCATCAACTCATCGATTACCACGAGATCGTTGGAGGCAAGTGTCGCCCCCGAGGCCGTATTGTCGATGATCACGTCGGCATCCTCTGGCGGGAAGACTTCGGTGGCGCCATAAGAGCGCACGAAGACCGCATCGAGGCCCCTGGCATCGATCCATCGTTTGGTCAGTTGCTCGTATTCGCTCGCAACAACGAGCCGACGGCTTGGAAGCTTCTCATTCTCCAGCAGGGACGACGGTGCGGCCGCCACGATCCGCACCGGATCGAGTCCGGTGTCGAGGAGCTGGATGAGGTCGCCGTCGAGCTCCGACACCCAGTCGGCGCCGGCGAATCCGACATCGCGCGAGCCCGCCATGAGCATCTCGACAATGTTTTGCGGTTTGAGGAGTTTGACCTCGTAGCCGGAGATCGAGATCGTGGGCCGGTAGCCCCGGGGCCAGATTGCAGCCTCATGCCGGCGTCGGCGAGCAGGTCGAAGACTCCTTGTTGGATGCGTCCCTTGGGGACTGCTAGGTGGATCTGGTCGTTGCTATTCACTTGGCGGGCCTTTCGAAGGGGGAACGGCCCGCGTGCCAATGAGAAACGCCGACCATCCCGGTCGGCGTGTTGCTTCTAAATCGTCGTCTTCGTCAGAGCAGCATCAACCGACCCATGTGGGACGGTGATGATGCGTGAAGGCGAACGAGTTCGTCATGTCCCCGGAACGATACCGGCCGCCTCCGGCAATCACAAGCAGCGAGGTTCCGATGGCGCGGAACCGGCCGTTACCCTTGGGCGATCCATGACTCGAAACATTCCCGACAAGCCGACCCTCGACGGGCTGGAGAAGAAGTGGGACGCTCGCTGGGAGGCTGACGGCACGTACTTGTTCGACCGGAGCAAGCCTCGAGACGAGATCTTCGCAATCGACACGCCTCCCCCCACGGTCTCGGGCTCGCTACACGTCGGTCACGTCTTCAGCTACACCCACACGGACACACTGGCGCGCTATGAGCGAATGGCGGGACGAGAGGTCTTCTATCCGATGGGGTGGGACGACAACGGCCTCCCCACGGAGCGACGTGTGCAGAACTACTACGGAGTTCGCTGCGACCCCTCGCTTCCGTACGACCCCTCGTTCGTCCCGCCCGACGAGCCGGCAGACCCGCCGATTTCGATCAGCAGGCGCAATTTCATCGACCTTTGCCACGGTCTCACAGACGAAGACGAGAAGGTCTTTGAGAATCTATGGCGGATGCTCGGCCTGTCCGTCGATTGGACTCAGACATACGCGACGATCGACGATCACTGTCGTCGCACATCGCAGAGAATGTTTCTCCGCAACCTAGAACGCGAGGAGGCTTACACCCAGGAAGCCCCGGTCCTTTGGGATGTCGACTTCAAGACGGCGGTGGCCCAGGCCGAGCTGGAAGACAGGGAAAGACCAGGGTCATACCACCGCATAGCCTTCTACGGCCCGGGTGGAGATCCCATCCACATCGAGACGACGAGACCCGAGCTGGTTTGCGCTTGTGTCGCATTGGTCGCCCACCCCGAAGACGAGCGATATCGCCCTCTATTCGGAAAGATGGTCGAGTCCCCGCTGTTCGGCGTCGAGCTTCCCGTCGTTGGCCATGAGCTGGCTGACCCTGAGAAGGGGAGTGGAATCGCGATGATCTGCACCTGGGGCGACGCGACCGACGTCACTTGGTGGCGCGAGCTCGATCTGCCAACCCGAGCGGTCATCGAGCAAAGCGGTCGTTTCCAGGAGGAAGTGCCCCCGTGGATCGAATCGAACGAAGGCAAGCAGGCATATGCAGAGATCGCTGGCCTCTATCCGAACCAGGCCCGGAAGCGGATGGTGGAATTGCTCGAGGCCTCGGGCGACATCGAAGGCGAGCCTCGTGACATCACCCATCCAGTCAAGTTCTACGAAAAAGGAGACCGTCCGCTCGAAATCGTGAGCAGTCGCCAGTGGTACATCCGCAATGGCGGGAGAGACGAGTCGCTGCGCGACGAGCTGCTGAAGAGGGGAGAGGAGCTCGACTGGGTCCCAGACTTCATGGGAGTCCGGTACAAGCACTGGGTCGAGGGCCTGAACGGTGACTGGCTCGTGTCCAGGCAGCGGTTCTTCGGCGTCCCGATCCCTGTTTGGTACCGCCTGGATGAAGCAGGGCGAGCCAACTACGACGAAGTCCTGGTGCCTCGGGTGGAGGATCTTCCCGTTGATCCCAGCTCCGATGCTCCGCCCGGGTTCAGCCCTGAACAGCGGGGGCAGCCAAACGGCTTCATGGGTGACCCGGACATCATGGACACCTGGGCCACCTCGTCGTTGACTCCACAGATCGCCGGCCATTGGGACGACGACCCTGATCTGTTCGAGCGTGTCTTCCCTATGGACATAAGGCCGCAAGGTCACGACATCATCAGGACCTGGTTGTTCTCCACCGTCACCCGCTCGCACCTGGAGTTCGACTCGCTC
>QQVI01000039.1 GCA_003388545.1 Actinomycetota bacterium | reverse complement strand
CGGCGACGACCTGGCTCGCGACACATTGACGCACCTCGGGCTGTCTCTCGGGATGAAGCCGTTCCGGCTCGATGACTCCATTCGGCCTCTGTACCACGCGGCCGCGGCCGCAGCGGCGAACTTCGTGGTCACGGCCTTGACCACGTCGGCTGATCTGTTCCAGGCCGCTCAGATCGATGCGGCGGTCGCTGAGCCGCTGGTTCTCCGGGTCGTGCACAACGTCTTCGAGTCGGGTGGGCGCGAGTCGTTGACGGGGCCAATTGCGCGAGGCGACACCGAGACGGTCGTCGGGCACCTCGTAGCAGCCCACGATGTGTCCGAAGAGGTCGGGAGGCAGTATCGGCTGATGGCCGAGGCAACTGCGATACTGGCTGGCCGGTTCAACGAGGTGAGAGATTGGAAGTGACCCACACGTTCGCTGCGACACGCGACCTCTATGAGGGCCGCATCGGGCTGCTCCCCACGATGGGGTACTTTCACGAGGGCCACCTGTCGCTGATGGATCTACTGCGACGGGAGTGCGACACGATGGTCGTCTCGAACTTCGTGAACCCAACACAGTTCGACCAGTCAGCCGACCTGGACTCATATCCGAGAGACATCGACCGAGACAGTGCGCTGGCAGAAGAGCACGGCGTGGACATTCACTTCGTGCCGGAAGTTCCCGAGATCTACCCGCCAGGTTCGTCGACGGAGGTGACCGTCGGAAAGGTCGCCCTCGGGATGGAAGGAAAGCATCGACCCTCCCACTTCGTTGGGGTCGCGACGGTCGTTGCGAAGCTGTTCGCAGGCCTACGTCCCGACATCGCAGTCTTCGGGAAGAAGGACGCACAGCAAATAGCGGTGCTCAAGGGGATGGTCACAGACCTCCGGTTTCCGGTCGAGATCGTCTCCGGCCCTTTGGTGCGGGAGCCCGACGGGCTTGCTCTGTCGAGTCGAAACGTCCGACTGGGTGCGGAGGAGCGCGAGCGCGCTCTGGCGATCAGCCGTGGCCTCTTCCAGGCGGCGATGCAGATCGATGCGGGGGAGCGGGACGGCGATAGGCTCGAAGCAACCGTAAGCAGATCCATCTCCAGGCTCGACGCCGACTACGTGGAGCTCGTAGCCGCCGAGACCATGGAACCGATCGCCGCCCTCGACCGTCCTGCTGTGCTCGCGGTCGCCGCCTACGTCGGAGAGGTCCGACTCATCGACAACCTATCAATCGAGTGGGTCGACGGAACGCCCGCTCCCGACCGGGGCCTCATCCTCGAGGAGCCCAGTCGGCTATCGGCCAAGTGAAATGCACGCGATTTCGGGTTCGAGGCGTGCGTCTCTGTAGCCTGCTGTGATCCGTGACTGATTCCAGCGACCAAACAGAAGATCTTCAGGCGAGTCGACGAGAGCACCACGAGGAGATCGTCTCCAGCGGTGGCTATCCGAGCCGGTTCGACCGAACGGACTGGGCTGCAGATCTGCACCGACGATTCGGCGATCTCGGACCCGGAGAGCACACCGAGGAAGAGGTCTCGGTGGCAGGTCGTGTCATGCTCTACAGGTCGTTCGGGAAGCTTCAGTTCGCAACCCTGCGCGACATGACCGGGACCATCCAGCTCTTTGTCGACAAGGGCCACATCGGGGATGAGCTGGCTGACGCCTTCGCTCGAGTCGATCTCGGTGATTGGGTCGGTGCCTCGGGCAAGGTGATGACCACGAAGAAAGGTGAGCTGAGCATCCAGCTGGAGACGTTCGTTGTTCTCCAGAAGAGCCTCCGGCCACTCCCTGACAAGTTCCATGGCCTTCAGGATGTGGAGCTGCGGAGCCGCCGTCGCTACCTCGACCTCATGGTCAACGACGAGGCGCGCGATATCGCCGTGACCCGGGCGAAGATCCTGTCGGAGCTGCGTTCCCAATTCGAGGCTCGAGGCTTCATCGAGGTCGAGACGCCTGTTCTCCTGAGCCAGGCGACAGGCGCAACAGCGAAGCCTTTTGCCACCAAGCATGAGGCACTCGACCTCGAGATGTATCTTCGCATCGCCACTGAGCTTCACCTGAAGCGTCTGGTGGTCGGTGGGCTCGAGCGAGTCTTCGAGATCGGCCGGATCTTCCGCAACGAAGGCATCGACGCAACGCACAACCCAGAGTTCACGATGTTGGAGGCCTATCAGGCGCTTGCCGATTTCGAGGAGATCATGACGCTCGTCGAGGACGTCTTCGCAGCCGTTGCCGTGGCCGCCAGGGGAACCACAGAGATCAGCTATCGCGACCGGCCCCTCTCACTGGCTACCCCGTACCGACGGGCGACGATGACGGAGCTGGTCTCCAAGGCACTAGGGGAGGAAGTCGACCTCGACACGCCATTGGATCGACTTGTGGAGCTTGCCCTCGAGGCTGGAGTAGAGGCCGAGGAGTCATGGGGTGCGGGTCGTCTCATATTCGAGATCTACGACGAGATCGTCGAGCCGGAGATATGGGAGCCGACTTTTGTCACCCACTACCCGGTCGAGGTCTCTCCCCTCTCGCGACGCAATGCCGAAGATCCACGGCTCACCGATCGTTTCGAGCTCGTGATTGCCGGCTCGGAGTATGCGAATGCCTTCAGTGAGCTCAACGACGCTGCCGACCAGATGGCCCGGTTCGAGGCCCAAGCTGCGGCTCGGGCGGCCGGCGACGACGAAGCGCATCCGATCGACGTCGACTACGTCGAGGCTCTCGAATACGGGCTTCCGCCCACCGGTGGCCTCGGGATCGGTGTCGATCGGCTCGTGATGCTCCTAACGGATCAGACACACATCCGCGAGGTCATTCTCTTCCCAACCTTGCGGCCTGTTTAATACCGGCGGACTTCGACGCTGGTTTCTCGCTGCGGCTGAGGTCCTTTGGGGCGCGGGCGATTCCCTTGATCCTGCATGAGTGGATCTGATCGTCGCTCGTCGAACAGACGCCGGTCCGCCGGGGCTCCCGCCGCGTATTGATCCTGCGTGGTCGGGATCGCGCCTCTTCCACCGGCGGACTTCGACGCTGGTTTCTCGCTGCGG
>QQVI01000262.1 GCA_003388545.1 Actinomycetota bacterium | reverse complement strand
TGGGCCGCGACGGCGCGCCGATGACTCTCCAGGGCGAAGGCATCCTGATCCTCTCTAGAGATTCCGTGCTCCTCCGCCACTCTCTCTGCCGTCATGCCCAGCGTGATCGGCGGATACGTCTTCTCCATGGTTGGGTTTACGAACCTCCATCCGAGGACGCTGTCGGCGACCTCGGGCACGCCTGTGGCGAATCCCGCTGCTTGCTTGGCCATGACATACGGAGCCCGGCTCATCGACTCCGAGCCGCCCGCGATCATCAGCTCACCCCAGCCCGCGTTGAGGGCGTGGGCCGCGGAGACGATTGCCTGCATCCCGGATCCGCAGAGGCGGTTGACGGTGCTTCCGGGCACTTCGATCGGCATGCCTGCGAGAAGGACCGCCATCCTGGCGACGTTGCGGTTGTCCTCTCCGGCCTGGTTCGCAGCTCCCCATTGGACATCCTCGATGGCAGCGGGGTCGACGTCGGGGTTGCGGCCAAGGAGTCTGCGCACGGCATGGGCCGCGAGATCGTCGGGTCGGACGTGAGCGAGCTGCCCGCCGAGCTTGCCCATGGGCGTGCGACACCCGTCGACTATGAACACCTCTGGCATCGATTTCACCCTCTTTCTTCGAGCCGGGCCCGGGAATAGGGTCGCTAGCCCTATTAATGACCGGCGCTGCGCCCCTTATCTTCGCATGGTTGGGCATGGGGGTTTGGCAAGGAGCTCGGTCCGTGGATGTATGAGTGGGGGAATCCGCGACCGGGCCCTGCCAGCAAACCCCATCGAGTCTCCCCGCTACCGTCTCAAGCGTGAGCCGACCCGACCAACTCCACTTCACCGAATCCGACGAAGCGAACAAGCTTCTCGCCACCGACGATCTGGCGATCCTGATAGGGATGCTCCTCGATCAGCAGTTCCCGATGGAACGCGCCTTCTATGGACCCCAGCTGCTCAAGGATCGTCTCGGTGCCGACCTCGAGGCGCGCCGCATCGCAGGGTGGGATCCCGAAGAGCTGGAGGAGATCTTCAAGGGGCCACCTGCGATTCACCGATACCCGGCCTCGATGGCCAAGCGAACCCAGGACCTCTGCCAGCACATCGTCGACGAGTACGACGGAGACCCTTCCCGAATCTGGTCGGATGCCGGGTCCGGCAAAGACCTCCTGAAGAGGTTGAAGAAGCTGCCCGGATTTGGCGAGGCGAAGTCCCGGATCTTCGTCGGGCTGTTGGGGAAGCGGCTGGGAGTCCAGCCTGAAGGCTGGGAGGAAGCCGCCGCCGATTGGCCCAGCATCGCCGACGTGGCCGAGTTCGACGACGTCTACACCCTGCGTGAGCAGAAGAGGCTGATGAAAGAGGAGAAGAAGAAGAGCGGCTGAAACGCCGTGATCCTTTTGGGTTTATCGACCCATTAATCCCTAAACCAAGCCCGTAGCCATTCCGATACCTACCTAATGCCGGAAGGAACCAGGGCTCGTGGATAAGGGAATGAATCTTTCAGGCCAGCTCGCCGACTGGACCATGGATGACTTGCTCCAGATCATGCACGTCACCAAGAAGACGGGCTCGCTCGACATCGTGGGTACCCGCAAGGGCCGCGTGCACTTCCGGGACGGCAAGGTCACGGCCGCTGAGCTGCACAGCTCGCGTGGCGTCTATGCCGGCACCGACCCCGCAATCATCGCGGACGTAGTCTTCGTTCTCGGCTCCATGTCCGAGGGCACCTTCACCATGGGCGCTGCCGACGGGCCCGACGTCGATGGGATCGACATCGAGCTGGTCTCGACGAAGGTGGGGGAGCTCCGTGAGCTCGAGTCCACAGTTGCCGACGAGGGCCTCATCGGGACTGGTGAAGTGGTCCTCACTCCAACCATTCCTGAGGACATCACAATCACTCCGGACGACTGGGCTTCGATCGCTTCTCTGGTGCAGCCGTTCACGTTCCAGGGCCTGGAGGACCGTCTCGGCCGTGGTGCGGCCATACGGATGGTCCACGCCTTCCACCGGCTCGGCATCGCCGAGGCCAAGGAAGAGGGCAAGGAAGAGGTGGTCGACCATGGACCGGGGGAAGTGAGTGAGGAAGAGTCTTCCTGGCTCGACCGGCTCGCCGACGAAGTCTCCAGCACCGACTCCACGAAGTGGCTCGACGAGGCCGTCGCCGATGTGGCCGAGGTTCCCGAGGATGAGCCCGCCGCTGTCGCGGTGAAGGCAGAAGCCAAGGCTGATGCCAAAGCCGATGTCCGAGGGGAGGCCGCCGAGGAAGCCGCGGAGGACGAGGACCTCGAGGGCAAGCCGTTCAAGTCTCGCGGCATCTCAGCTCCGGCATCGACCACCCTCACCCAAGGTGTCTACGACGACATCCGCAGACTTCGCAGCAAGGTCAACGAGTAGATAACGTCTCGCCATGCGAGACATGAGCCCGTGGGTGCCTGATCGCCCATTGTTCATAGGGCTGGCGGGAGGCTCCGGGTCTGGCAAGACGACTATCGCCGAGGAAGTCGTCAGAATCCTCGAGGGCGCCGTCTCCTTCCTGCAGCACGACGCCTACTACCGGCACATGCCCGAGCTCTCCTTCGAGGAGCGGACGCGTGTCAACTACGACCATCCCTCGTCGCTCGAAACCGAGTTGCTGGTGTCTCATCTCGAGATGCTCCGGTCGGGTGTTGCCATCGAAAGACCGGTCTACGACTTCACCGAGCATCTCCGCTCGGAGGAGACCGTTCGCATCGCTCCAGCCCCGGTGGTCCTGGTCGAGGGGATCCTCGTCCTCGCCGAGCCCGAGCTGCGCAGTGAGCTCGACCTGAAGATCTTCGTCGACACCGATCCCGATGTCCGCCTCGCCCGCCGCCTCGAGCGGGACATCCAGGAACGTTCCCGGTCTGTGGACAGCGTGATCAATCAGTACTTCGCCTCGGTTCGCCCCATGCACCTCGAGTATGTCGAGACATCCAAGCGCTATGCCGATTTGATCATCCCCGAAGGTGCCAATCCCGCGGCAGTGGCCACGGTCGTGGAGCTGATCCGCTCCCGGCTTCACTGATTGG
>QQVI01000061.1 GCA_003388545.1 Actinomycetota bacterium | reverse complement strand
TATCCAGGTCAGATCCGACGCCCCCGTAGACCTGGCGGCGACCTCCGGCCCGGTTGAGTTCCTGATGCTTCAGGGACGCCCTATCGGTGCACCTGTCTTCCAAATGGGGCCGTTTGTCATGAACAGCCCCGAACAGCTGCGCCAAGCCGTCGAGGACTATCACCGCACGATGTTTGGCGAGTGGAATTGGGATGGCCCCAGCCCTGTTCACGAGCGGACGCAAGGCAGGTTCGCCCGGCACGCCGATGGCCGGGTCGAGCAGCGTGACATGCCGGTAGCTATTTCCTGACGAGCGCCCTCGTTTTCACCGGCTGACTACCTAGCCTGCCCGGAGATGCGTGATGGTTCAGATGACTTCGAGGTTCTAATCGGACCTGATCGACGTCGATTCCGAAGACCCGGATGGCAGGCCTCGATTGTCCTCGGCCTCGTCGGATTCGTGATCATCGGGATCTTCGTCCTCCTACCCAAATCGTCGCCCGATCTCGATCTCACTGCCCTCGGATTCGCCGACGGCGCGGTGCCGGCAAGTGTCGTAGACGTGGAATCCGGAGAGTGCTCATATGCCCCTGAGCTCCGCTGCAACCTCGTCCAATTCGACCTCGGCGGTGACATCCCGTTCGTCGGACAGGAGTTCCCCGACGACCCTGGCCAACCTGTTTTCGAGGTCGGTGACAGCGTCTTCGTCAACGTGACCTCGTTCGACGACGGGACAGTCACCTACCAGTACGCCGACAGAGACCGTCGCGGGCTGGTCGCACTGGTGGCGCTCGTATTCGCGGGAGCCGTTGTCATCCTCGCGCGTTGGCGGGGCGTGTTCGCCCTGTTCGGGCTGACGGCCAGTGTCGTGGTTCTGCTCTTGTTCATCGTGCCCGCCATAGTCGCCGGCCGTGATGCGGTAATGGTTGCCCTAGTCGGCGGTGGTGCGATCGCACTCATCTCTTTGTATGTCACACATGGGTCAACGCCCCTGACCCATGTTGCTGCGATCGGAGCCTTCGGGGCTCTAGCCCTCACAGTGGGGCTCTCCTGGCTGGTCCTGGCGCTGGCCAGGTTTTCCGGGTTTGCCAGCGAGGAAGCCTTCTATCTCCTCGCTGTGCCCCAGATCGACCTGAGTGGTCTCTTGCTCGCCGGGGTTGTCCTGGGCGCGATCGGGGCCCTGGACGACGTCACGGTGACGCAGGCTTCCACGGTATGGGAGGTGCGGGCTGCCAACGAGTCCCTGTCGGCTACCGAGCTCTTTGCTGCGGGCCTGAGGGTGGGTCGAGATCACATAGCTTCGACTGTCAACACTCTTCTCCTTGCCTACGCCGGCGCAGCACTCCCGCTGCTCATCCTCTTCAGCCTCTCCGGGATGCGGCTTGGCTTCATCGTCAGCTCAGAAGTGGTGGCGGTCGAGATAGTCCGAACGCTCGTCGGGTCAATCGGGCTGGTGGCTGCTGTGCCCCTGACGACATACCTGGCTGCCCGTACGGCTGCCAGCCTTCCCCGCAGCGCGGTAGTCAGCGAAGTAGAAAGCCTGGGCTGAGCTCGTCATCGGGGTCGAACCAGAACTCGGCTCGACCGGTGATCCGTGCCGTTCCGGAGATGCCGGGTATCACCGCCGGCATGTCTCCGATGCTCGTTCGCTCGAGGAGAGTGCCCGAGAAACTGCTTCCCACGATGCTCTCCACGACGATCTGATCTCCGGGGCTCATCGCACCGCGTGCGTCCTGGATCGCGATGTGGCCTGAGACGCCTGTTCCTGTGGGGGAGCGGTCGACCTCGCCGTCGGCGAACACGCAAACGTTGCGGAAGGTGTAGCCGTCGCTGGATGCCGGCCCGGTGAAGATAACCCCGTAGAGGAAGGCGAGGTCGAGTTCCCGCGGGTGTGTGATGACGCGGCTCTCGATGATCGCCTGTTTGATGCTCCGCCCCGCGTCGACCAGCTGGGCTGTATCAAAAGGTGGCCATGTCAGCCCGAGTGAGAGGGCGTCGACGTAGGCGTAGAACGCTCCACCGAAAGCCAGGTCGTAGGTGACATCGCCCAATCCCTCGACGGAGACATGGTTGTCGAGGCTGTCCACGAATGAGGCGACATTGCGGAAGTGAACGGACGCGACAGCCCCACTTCGCAACACGGCTGTTGCCAGGATCTGACCAGCTGGCGTGTCGATGCCGATTGTCGCCTCATCAGACTCGTTCATGGCCACTATCCCCGTGTCGAGGGCCACTTTGGTCAAGGCAATGATTCCGTGCCCGCACATCGTCGAGAAGCCTTCGTTGTGCAGGAAGAGCACCGAGAGGTCGGAGTCGTCGGCTACGGGCGCGCCGAGCCATCCCCCGTACATGTCTGCATGGCCGCGTGGCTCCCACATCAATCCCCGACGGAGGTGGTCGAGACTCCGCTCCGCGTATCGGCGTCGCTCGAGGACTGTGTCCCCGGGTATGTCCGGCAGCCCGTCGACCACTATGCGGAACGGCTCGCCTCCGGCGTGGGAGTCGATGACCGTCAGCTTCTGCCAGCTATCGGGAGGCTGCCAAGCGGCTGCTGAGCTCAGGTCCATGAGTCCCGATCGTATCCCCTGCGACTGTGGTTACCCTGCCTGACGTGCCAACAGTCAAAGAGATAGAGGAACATCTCGCGGAGAGAACCCGGCCCGAGACCGCCGCCGATTGGGACCCGGTAGGCCTTCAGGTTGGGGATCCCAACACGGAAGTCAGCCGGGTCGGCGTGTGTCACGAATTGACCGAGGAGGTGGTTGCGGCCATCGAAGAGAGCCCGGTCGACCTGGTCATCACGTACCACCCGCTCCTGTTCGCCCGGGTCAACCGGATCGTGGCAGGGCGTTCGCCGGAAGCCCGCACACTGCGACTCATTCAGACCGGGGCGGCCGTCCTGGTCACTCACACCGACTTCGACGCGGCACCCGGCGGGACAGCCGATGCCCTGGCCGCCGTCTTCAACCTGAGAGACATCGAACCCTTCGGTGCGGACGAGGAGACCGGCACGCCGGCGATCGGCCGGGTTGGTGAGTTCGGAGACTCCCTGGGAGCCCTCGACGCAAGAGCTACGGACCTCTT
>QQVI01000060.1 GCA_003388545.1 Actinomycetota bacterium | reverse complement strand
GAAGAGCGTCCCAAGACCAAGTTCAGCTGAAAGCCGAGCGAGCTTCCTTCCTTGAAGGCGGAGCCGAAACTCAGGCCCTGGAATTGCGAGGGCTGGAAGGATCGAACCGCGACCGACCCCACGACGAGTCAGGCCTCCCCCCTCCCCTCCGGCTTGCAGCCGGAGGTACTCACCCCGTTCGGCTCTGCCTCCGGGGGGAGAAGGGGAGTGAGACCTCTTCCTGTCCCGGACGCCCTAGGCCGAGTCCGTCTTCGACTCCAGGGGGAGAAGGGCTTAGCGCTGCGTCTTCAGCTCAGCTGTAGCTGAGGCCAACCCGCTTCTCGAAGCGTTCCGCCTTCGCCATGACCTGGGCGGGAAGCTCCATGATCTTCTCCTGCAGCTCCGCGGCGCGTGGCTTGAGATCGACCAGGTCTGCGATCTTCCAGTCGCGGATCAGCGGGAGCAAGACCCGGTCATGGTGGATCCGCAGGTTGTAGACACCTGCCTTAGCGACCTCGATCGACCTCCGAAGGAAATTGGGCATCGAAACGCCGGGCATCTCGAAGTTGGCGAAGGTCCGGTAGATGCCGTCCAGAACAGTTGAAGGGCTCTGATCGAGCATCGCCTGCATCACACCCTTGTAGAAGATGAAATGATGGTTCTCGTCGGCGGCGATGTTCTTCATCAACTCGTAGGCGGCGGGATCGTCGGTGATCTTGCCGGCGTTGCGATGGCTCACCCTGGTGGCGAGCTCCTGAGTCGCGGTGTAAGCGAAGATCTCGGTCGGATCGTCGAATGTGGGCTGATAGCCGTTGGTCATTGTCGCCATCCGGTCATCCTCGAGCTCGTAAGGGTCGCAGTTGCGCGACGTGAGGAGATACGAACGAATGCCTATGGCGTGCTGCCCCTCCTCGGCAGTCCAGAGATGGTTCCACTTCTGGAAGGCGGACGTGTCGGGCATGTTCTTCTCGATCAGCGCGTGGTAGTACGGGAGGTTGTCCTCCGTCAGCAGGTTCAGGACCAGCGATGTGCGGGCATTCTCTGAGATCGTGCATTGGGAGACATCCCAGGGCTTGTCTTTGAAGCTCTCACCACGTTCCCAGGGAACGATGTCGTGGAAATACCAGTGTGATCGTCGAGCCTTGTGCTCTTCCATCAGTGTTTCGACCTGTGAGTCGATTGACTCGACAAGCTCAAACTTCTCGTTGATTGGCATGCGGGAGGCCCTGGGTTGCGTGTCCGTTAGACGGTAGTAGGGGCGCTGTTGGTTACCGGAACCGTCGCAACAGCAAGGAGTGCCCTCAATCTTGGAGATTGTCCGATTGCATGACGTTGAAGTACGCCCCGTAGGGGTCGGCGCCTCCACCCATTATCCCGACACCCTCGGTCTCCTGTGGGCCCCACGCGACCTCCCCTCCACCGGCTTTGAGAGCTTCTAGAGCGGCGGCGGCGTCGTCGACGGCGAAGTACACGCCCCAGGAGTTTGGGATGTCGGGATCGGGTTTCTCCATGACCCCGGCTATCTGACGATCGCCGACTCCCAATGTTGAGTACATGAAGCCGCCACCCATGTCGGCCGTTCGGGTGATGTGGCCGAACACGTCGTGATAGAACTTCAGGGCAGCGTCCACATCGTCGGTCATGAGCTCGTTCCAGCTCACCGCGCCGTGTTCGTTTACGACACCGGAGCCGATGTGGGTGTTGGCTTCCCAGATGCCGAACACCTCACCACCTGGCGCAGCCGCTATTGCGAAAGTCCCCGTCCCCATGGCATCCATTGGACCGACGAGTATCTGTCCGCCGGCCTCTTTGATCTTCTCCGCCGTGCCAGATGCGTCGTCGACAGCGAAGTACGTGGTCCACACAGAGGGCACGTTCTCATCGGCAATGGATCCGATCCCGGCGACGGTCCGACCTTCCTTGTTGGCCATGGCGTAGGGGGTCTCGTCATTGCCGACATCGACGAACTCCCAAGGAAACAGAGAGCTGTAGAACTTCTCGGCGCCTGCGATGTCTGGAGTGGCCAGATCCACCCAAGAAGGGGTCCCTTCGGGGTAGCTGTCTCTGGTTGGCATGGGTGGCTCCTTCTCGGGATGTTCCTCCAGGCGACCCTACGCGACCCCGTGATGACATGCACTGGGCTCAGAGCTGGCCCGAGTCTCGCGCCTGGTTGATCTCCTCCATGTATGCCGGGTCTTCGTAGCGACTGAGCAGGAACGCGTCGGCATACTCGGGAAGGGCATCGCCCGTGATGTGTCGGGAGACCAGGTCCGCTGCGCCGGCTGCGACCATCACCCCGAACCCTGAGTAGGCACAGGCGAGATAGAAGCCGTCGGGGCCGGCCGGTCCGATCAGCGGTCGGTTCTCACGTGTCTTGGTGTAATACCCTCCGTCGACAGTCGAGTGAGGTAGCCCGTCGAGGTACGCGGCGAAGGAAGGAATCATCTTCGACAGTCCTCGCGCGACGACTTCTGGATAGAGATCGTCCCCGGGTATGGGCCACGTGGGCTCCCGGACGGTGCCGTGGTACTCCCAGAGCGCAACGAAGTATGGCGAGTCCGCCCCGCCTTCGGGTCGGCCGTGACAGTAGATCGGCATCTCCCCGAGCAGGTCTCCTCTGCCTGCCTGGGCCAAGGCCTCCCGCTCCTCGGCGTCCCACTCGATGCCTTGGGGGTCACTCCAGATCAGCATCGGCGCCTCGCGAGGGATGAGTCCGCGATGGTCCCGATATGCCACCTTGAGATGGACTTCGGAGTGAAGCGGCAGGTCGATGCCGGCGAGAGTTGCAACCATGCCTGCCATCGGCCCGGCGGCATTGATGACGGAGTCGGTCGTGATCCGCTTCCCAGAAGCAAGAACCACACCGGCGACGCGCCCGGCATTGATCTCGATGTCCACGACGGTGTCCACGAGATGGTGCAGATTGTCCGACTCGCCAGCCGCATCGAGCATCCAGGCCCCGAGCTGCTGGGCACTGAACCAACCGGCACGCCGCACGTGAAGGGCGGCGAGCGCCTCCGTTGATAGATAGGGGTAGTGGCTCCGCAGGGCCGCACGATGGAGGATGTCTATCCCGTCGGGCTCACTCTCGTACCCG
>QQVI01000197.1 GCA_003388545.1 Actinomycetota bacterium | reverse complement strand
CTTCCCCGGAGGCCTTTGGCCGAACGGGGAAGGTGGCGGTCGCAGGATTGCGACCGCCGGAAGGGGAGTGAGATCTGCTGCCGTGGGGTTGGGCAGCGTCTGATCCTGCGAAGAGTCAGCGCCTCTCGGCTGCGCCAAGAGGTTTGAGTTTCGGCGACGCCGAAACTCATGTCGGTAGCACGACCGCCGGAAGGAGAGTGAGACTCGCTCCCAAGACCCATCTCGCAGACTGAACACCCGATGACCGCCTCGCCTCCGCTCGACGGTTGCTCTACTCTCGCTCGGGATGTATCGACGTAGCCAGGATGGATGGGTCGAGGTCATCTGCGGGCCGATGTTCTCCGGTAAGAGTGAAGAGCTGATTCGCCGCGTCACCCGATCCAAGATCGCCCGCATTCCCGTCCAGACCTTCAAACCCCAGCTCGACAATCGTTACGCCGACAGCGAGGTGGTCAGCCACTCTGCCTTGAGCGTCGCCGCAACCCCGGTCGAGTCGTCCGAGCAACTGCTGCGCGAAATCGATGACAGGACCGAAGTGATCGGTATCGACGAAGGCCAATTCTTTGACCAGGGTCTCGTGGAGATCGTCGATCAGTTGGCGGGGGCGGGGAAGCAAGTGATCGTCGCCGGGCTCGACACGGACTACCTCAGGCGTCCATTTGAGCCGATTCCCTCTCTGTGTGACAGAGCTGAATACGTGACGAAGGTTCTCGCCGTATGTCACAAATGTGGTGGGCCGGGGATGTACACACAACGCATAGTCATGTCCGACGATCTCGTGGTTCTCGGGGCGGAAGGCTCCTACGAGGCCCGCTGCCGTCGATGCTATGACCCCACCGAGCCGGAGCAGCTGTCCCTGCAGGCCGAATGACCGCCCATCGGTGAGTGCTGGATAGCGGGGTCGGCCGTGGTATCCTGTGTCCGCCAGACCGGTACTTTCCCACAGGGAGTTCTTCGGTGATTTCCATCACCTTCCGACCGCTCGAAGCGGTTTTGCCACAACCTGATCACACACGCGCTCACATACAGGCGCACGGGTCCGTGCTGGCTTTGTCTTCGCATGCAGGCGATCCCACCAGGAAACGGGACACGCTCTGCAAGCATCCACCACCTCAGAGGAGTGAGATTCATGGCTCTGTTTCGCCGAAAGAGCCCGCAGATTGTCCGAAAGTCTTCGGACCAGGGGACAGTCGAAGAGCGGAAGACCGTAACGGTCAAAGGCCACAAGGTTGAGGTTCGACGGGTAGAGAAATCCCGGCCCGAACAACCGACCCAGAACAAAAAGAAGCACAAGCGACAGAAGAAGTCCCGGGACCGAAATCACAACCGGGGCGGTGTCTCCACCAGTCGCAACCGCTCGCGTCGGCCCACTGACGACGAGATAATCGTCCCGACCGAAACGGCTCGGAAGCAGATGCTGGTCAGGGTCAAGGGCGACCAGACACAGGTTGTCATCCTCGAGGGACCGGTTCTCGTGGAGCATTACGTGGCGAGAGACACCACGGCTTCGGTCGCGGGCAACATCTACCTGGCAAAGACCAGGAATGTTCTTCCTGGTATGGAGGCCGCCTTCCTCGACTTTGGAGCCGCCAAGAACGGAGTGCTCTACGCATCCGACGTGTCGGTGGACGGGGTGTCCAATGGCAAAGCCAAACGGCGAATCGAAAACGTCCTCAAAGAAGGCGACGAAGTCCTGGTTCAAGTGACCAAGGACGCCATGGGCGCCAAAGGCGCCCGCCTGACCGGCATGCCGTCACTGCCTGGCAGGTACTTGGTGCTGGTTCCCGACTCCGAGAGTGTCGGGATCAGCAGACGGCTCCCCGACGACGACCGAGGTCGGCTCCGGGAGGTCATCAACAAGGTCCGTCCTAAGGGCTACGGCGTCATAGTGCGCACGGCTGCGCTGCATGCGACCGCCGAGGAGCTTGCGGCCGACATCTCCCGTCTCGTCAAGCAATGGGAGTCGATCGTGGTCGAAGCCGAGAAAGGGGGAGCACCGAGGCTGATTCACGAAGAGCCCGAGCTCCTGATCAAGGTGATCCGTGAGCATTTCACCGCTGATTTCCGGAAGCTGCTCATAGACAACAAACGCGCATACCACAAGGTCATCGAATATCTCAGCGCGACGGCACCAGACCTTGTCTCCAAGGTGGATCTGTATGAAGACGAGACTCCGCTATTCGAGCGATATCACGTCGACGACCAGTTGAAGAAGGCTCTCGATCGGAAGGTGTTTCTTCCCTCCGGAGGCCACCTCGTGATCGATAGGACCGAGGCTCTCACCGTCATCGATGTCAACACCGGAAAGTTCGTCGGCTCCTCCACTCTCGAAGAGACCGTGAAGCAGAACAACCTCGAGGCGGCCGAAGAGATCGGAAGGCAGCTCAGGCTGCGAGACATCGGCGGGATAATCGTGATTGATTTCATCGACATGGAGTCTGTAGCCAATCAACAAGCCGTGCTGAGACGTCTCAAGGAGACTCTCGCCCGTGACAAGACCCGCACGCAGGTTTTCGAAGTCTCGAACCTGGGCCTCGTCGAGATGACGAGAAAGAATGTGTCTGCAGGCTTGTTGGAGCAATTCTCCACACGCTGTGAGCACTGCGCGGGCCGGGGTGTGATCATCAACGACCACGCCGAGGCTCACGTCGGAGCCGCCGCGGAGGACTACGACTGACCCGTTTAGCCGGTCGGACCTGATCGCCCGAATTCTTTTGGCCTTGATGGGCGGAGCCGGTACGATTACATCCGATTCTCCCTTTTCAGAAGAGGTTCTTTCATGTATGCCATCATCCGCGCCGGCGGCAAACAGTCGAAAGTGCAGTCGGGCGACGTCCTTGACATCGAGCGTGTCAAGGGTGACGAGACCGAGCTGACCTTTGCGCCGCTGCTCGTCGTAGATGACGACGGAAATGCCGTCTCGGACCAGAAGGCTTTGGCCAAGGCAACCGTGAAGGCGAAGATCCTGGGCGAGACCCAGGGCCCCAAGATCGATATCTTCAAGTACAAGAACAAGACCGGCTATCGGCGTCGCCAGGGGCATCGTCAGAAGTACACGCGCATAGAGATCACAGGGATCGACTTGCCTGGCACCAAGAAGGCAGCGGCCAAGAAGACAGAGCCCAAGAAGACAGAGTCCAAGAAGAAAGAGTCCAAGAAGACAGAGCC
>QQVI01000231.1 GCA_003388545.1 Actinomycetota bacterium | reverse complement strand
TGCGATAGGGAGGCCGACGAAGAGGATCAGGATCGGCGCTGCAAGGGGCCCCCAATCGCGGCCCCGGATATCGAAGAAGCCGGTGGTTCCCATTATTGCCCCGGCGACGCCAAGGCCGACGAAGATCACAGTTCCCGTCCAGACCAGTCGCTGTCGGGGGTCTCGGACGTAGAAGCGGAGCTCTTTGCGAGCCAGGGTGAGGATTCGCCCCCACGGCCCCGAGGCCATCCCGGTCCGTCTCGACCGCGCCGCGGGTCTCGACCCTTCCCTTGGGGTCGTGATCATCCAGAGGACGAGCGAGCGCCACATCCAGGCGAGGACCACGAGACCGGCTACCGATGCCGCCAGATAGCCAAGAGCTGACAGTGGATCACCCGCGGCGGCTTCGATGATCGATCGCTGAGCGGCGACGGGAGGCAGGAACCACGCTTTGTCCAGGATGGTGTGATCTTGGAGCGCTGCGACAAACCCCGACTCGCCCACGAGGCGGTCGACCGACTGGTATATGAAGAAGGCCGAGCCGGCTAGCCCGAATATCAGCAGCGTGGCCAGGTCCCGACCCCGGCGGTTGCGCAGAACCGCCGACACAGCGGCGGAGACCAGTTGTGCGCCTACGACGAAGGTCACCGCCATCACTACCGAAGCCGGGAGAATCATCCACCAGCCTCCCGAGAGAAGTGAAGCGTTGGCGAAGCCAACGATGAGAAGCACCAGTGTCGAGGGAGCCACGAATGACGCGGCAGTCAGCCCGCCGATCATCTGTGTCGACGAGATGGGGAGACTGGCCATCTGCTGAGGATCTAGGTTCTCGTCGAGCGGGAAGATGATCACTGGAAGCGTCGCCCATATCAGGAAGCCGAAGAGGGCGACCCATCCGAGATACTCGATTGCGGCCCGTGCGTCAGAGGCGGCGATCCCCTCGTACACCTCGTGGTATTTGGACGCCAACCAGATCGCCGCAAGAGCCATCAGGGTGGCTGAGACGGGAAGGCCGATCTTGCGTTGGATGTCCGACCGGAATCCGTTCCAGGTGAGGCGAGCCTTGAGGCCTACGAAGTGACGTACCACGAAGTCGTCTCCGAGGTGTTCCCTCCGACCGCAGCTATGAAGGCATCTTCCACAGTGCTTGCGCCCATCTTGGTCATCAAATCGCCTGGCGTCTCCTCGATGACCAACTCCCCGGCGATCATGATTCCGATGCGGGTGCAGAGCTTCTCGACGAGGTGCATCTCGTGGGAGGAGAAGATGATGGTCGTCCCGCCCCTCGCCGCCTGCTGCAGGAGGTTGCGAATCAGTCTGGCCGAGACTGCGTCGACGCCCTCGAAGGGCTCGTCCAGAAAGAGGACAGGGGGACGGTGAATGATCGCCGCTCCCAGGGCCACCTTCTTACGCATGCCTCGGGAGTAGTCGCCTATCAGAGTCGCCTTGTCTTCTTCGAGGTCGAGTAGTGCCAGAAGCTCGTCGCGTCGTGATCGCGTCTCGTGACGCTCCAGCCCGTGCATTGCCCCTGTGAAGTCGAGGAGCTCAGCGCCGGTGAGGCGCTCATAGAGATTGAACTCTTCGGGAAGCACGCCGATGCGGGCCTTGCCCTCCGTTGGTGACTTCCAGGTGTCGAATTCACCGATCCCCACGGCCCCGGCGGTCGGTCGGAGCAAGCCGACGATCGATTTGATAGTTGTGGTCTTCCCCGCGCCATTCTGTCCGAGCAGCCCGTAGAACTCACCGGGGCGTATGGCGAGGTCGACGTTGTTCACGGCGACCTTCTTGCCGAACTTCCTCACCAGGCCTTTGGCCCAGACTGCCGGCTCCGTGGGCGCAGAGTCGAGCGACTCGGGTACAAAGGCGGGTTTAGTCACGGCTCCAGTATCGACCGGTTGCGCTCATATCCGTAGGGATTCTCGCGTGTCGGGCGAGAAGCGGAGACGCCTCGGCCGATGTCACAGGAACGATGTACTGTGGACCGAAGTGGATTACCAAGCTCTGTACCGCAAATACCGGCCCCAGACCTTCGACGACGTGATAGGTCAGGCGCACGTCACAACCACGCTCGCCAGAGAGGTCGCCGAGGGCCATGTAGCCCACGCCTACCTGTTCACCGGCCCAAGGGGGACGGGGAAGACCACGACCGCGCGCATTCTGGCCAAGGCCCTCAACTGTCCCAATCGGGACGCACACGGCTCCCCGTGCAACAACTGCCCGAGCTGTGAGGCCATCACAACCGGCAACTCCTTTGACGTGATGGAGCTCGATGCTGCCTCCCACAACTCGGTCGACGACATCCGCGACATCAAGGTGAGTGTCACGACGGTGGCCTCAACGGCAGACTCGAGACGGGTATTCGTGCTCGACGAGGCCCACATGCTCTCCAAGGCGGCCGGGAATGCCCTGCTGAAAACCCTCGAAGAACCGCCCGAGAACGTTCATTTCGTCCTCGCCACAACCGAGCCATACAAGCTGCTCGACACGATCAGGTCCCGTAGCCAGCGCTTCGACTTCCACCCGATTCCGATCGAGGAGCTTGCAGGTCACCTCAGCGGGATCAGCGACCGTGAGGGCTTCGAGGTAGACCCACAGGCCCTCATCGCGATCGGCAGGCACGCTGGTGGTTCGGCCCGGGATGCCCTCTCGCTCCTCGAGCAGGTGGCAGCGCTGGGGGCAGGCAAGGTCGACTCCGATGGAGTGAGGCGTGCGCTTGGTCTCGCCGACTCGGAAGCGTTCATGAGGCTTGCTGAGGCGGTCGCCGGTGAGGACGCCAAATCGGCACTGGAGCTGGTCTCGGAGCTGGCAGCCAAGGGTGTCGACCTCAGGAGATTCGTCGCCGAGTCCATCGGCTTCTTCCGTGGGGCTTTCCTCGCCCACTACGCCCCTAATCTGGCGGAGATCGCAGATGAGCCCGAGGAGGTCTACGAGAGTTGGAGGAAGGCGGCTTCGTTCGTCAGGCCTGCGGAGGTGTTGCGCGCGGTAGATCTTCTCGGCGAGGCGCTCATTCGCCTCCGGGAGGGGAGGGAGGAGCGTTTGATGACCGAGCTGGCATTGATAAAGCTCACTCGGCCGGAGACGAGCACTGACGAAGCCGCGATGCTGGCCCGCCTCGAGCGCATGGAGCGGCGCCTCGATGCGCAAAGCAGCGGGGCCTCGCGCCCATCCTCATCGCCAACTCCCGTGGCTCCCCAGCCAAGAAGGGAGCCCCCACCCTCAGACGAGACGGC
>QQVI01000100.1 GCA_003388545.1 Actinomycetota bacterium | reverse complement strand
GCTTGAGACCCACCTCCTCGGAGATCACGGTGCCGCCGGTGAGGATCGCAATGTCTTGCAGCATTGCCTTCCGGCGCTCGCCGAACCCGGGGGCCTTGACGGCGACCGAGGAGAACGTGCCACGGATCTTGTTGACGACGAGAGTGGCGAGAGCCTCCCCCTCGACGTCCTCGGCGATCACAAGCACGCCCTTGCCGGACGACATGACCTTCTCCAGAACCGGGACCAGATCGTTGACCGAGCTGATCTTCTGGTTCGCAATCAGGATGTACGGGTCCTCGAGGACTGCTTCCTGACGGTCGGGGTCGGTGATGAAGTAGGCCGAGGTGTAGCCCTTGTCGAACTGCATGCCCTCGGTGAACTCGAGCTCGAGGCCGAATGTGTGCCCTTCTTCGACGGTGATGACGCCGTCCTTGCCGACCTTGTCCATCGCATCGGCGATGACACGGCCGATCGACTCGTCGTTGTTCGCCGAAATGGAGGCGACGTGTGCGATCTCGTCGGTGGTCTCGATGTCACGGGCCATGTCGCTGATCGCCTTGACGGCGGCCTCCACGGCGCCCTCGATGCCTCGCTTGAGCTCCATCGGGTTGGCGCCGGCTGCGACCTGCTTCAGACCTTCCCGCACCATGGTCTGGGCGAGAACCGTGGCGGTTGTCGTTCCATCACCCGCGACGTTGTCGGTCTTGTTGGCTACTTCGTAGGCGAGCTTGGCGCCCATGTTCTCGTAGGCATCCTCGAGCTCGATCTCCTTGGCGATCGTCACACCATCGTTCGTGATCGTGGGCGAGCCCCACTTCTTCTCGAGAACGACATTGCGGCCCTTCGGGCCAAGAGTGACCTTTACGGTGTCAGCGAGCTTGTCAACACCCGCCTGCAAACCCTTGCGGGCCTCTTCGTTGAATCGAAGTTCTTTAGCTGGCATTTCTCAGCTCCTCAATTGACGATGGCAAGGATGTCGCGCTCGGAAAGGACGAGATACTCGTCGCTGTCCAACTTGACCTCCGTGCCGGCGAACTTGGAGTAGAGGACCTTGTCCCCCACCGAGACTTCCATCGCGATCCGGTCTCCGTCGTCATCACGGGCACCGGGGCCCACGGCTACGACTTCGCCGGTCTGTGGCTTCTCCTTGGCGGTGTCGGGGATGACCAGGCCGGACGCAGTTGTAGTCTCTGCGTCGGAGTTGGCCTTGACGACCACCCGGTCACCAAGTGGCTGAAGCTTCATTCGTTGCTCCTCCTTGAGCATCGCTGCTTTCCTCGTAGGGCGCCCTGGCAGCTAGCGTCGTGTGAGCTACAAGCAGGGCGAAAACCCGTTAGCACTCGCAAAGAGCGAGTGCTAAGCGAACATTAGCACTCGGGTCTGGCGAGTGCTAATCCCAGCGTGAACCGCAAAAAAGGGACTCACCCAGCTCCCGTATCGGCATCCTGTAGGGCCAGTTCGAGCACCTCAGCGATTCCAGCGACACAAGACTCGTCCGTCTGGATCCCCTCTGGCACGGGCCCCCTCTCCCAATCCCCTCGCCTCCATTGCTCGAACCGAGCAGCAAGGGCGGGCCCAATTCCCTCGAGCTCATAGGGTGACACGACGTCTACCCGCTTGTGGCTCCGGAGCAGATCCGTCGTGTCGCCGGGCGGGACCACGGCCAGGATCGTATGGGCATAGCGCAGGTATTCGAACGCTTTTCGCCCGATCCACCAGTCGTCGTCATCGGCAAGGATGACGGCGACATCGGCCGCTGCGACTTCAGCCAGGGCTATCTCACGGTCGACGAGCCCGAGAAACTCGACCACGCCGTTCGGGTCGAGCTTGCCGATGTTCTTCTTCTGCTGACCGGACACACTGCCGACTATCCGCAGGCTCACCTGGTCCGGGGGAAGCTCGGATATGCCCTCCATGAGCACGGCGGGAGTGAACACGCTCTCTTCTCGCGCCTTGACACTCCCCTGAAACGTCCCGACATAGGTGACGGTGAAACGCGATGGGTCCCGCCCGGAGCGAGAGGGGTCGACCTCGATGTCGGGATACCCGTTCGTGACGACATGCATTCGCTTGGGATCGAGACGGGGGTGCAGCTCGAGAAGCCTCGATCTCGTGCGAGGTGTGACGGTGATCACGTGATCCGCTCTGCTCAGGTACTTGCGCTCGAAGCGGACCATCCGCCTCCCGAAGAAGCTCGAACGGCGCCTGATGGAGCGATGAAAGCTCGGCGGGTCTCTGAGCTCTTGAACACATGGCACGCCGAGCGCATCGGCCAGGCGCTGCGCCGCGACCATCCCGCTGTAGGGCGGCGATGTCGCGTAGACGACGTCGATGTCTTTCAGGCGGCTGCTCATTTGTCTCGCCGCCGACCTGGCCCAGATCGTGAGGAGGTCCGGGACCAGAATCGCTCTTTGCAGCCAGTTCAGGTAGCGAACCGTCGACACATAGCGGATGATCGGATCGGTGGGGCTTTCAGGTTGGTGGGCATCGACTTCGCCTCCGGGGAATCCCTCCCGGGACTGGTAGTCCATCCACTCGGTCGGGAGTGTGACGACTTCGATGTCATATCCGTGCGCGGGCAGGAATCTCATGACGGCCTCGACTCGATACGTACCTGAGGTCCGCATCGGGGGAAACCGCGCCGTCACGAATGCAACCCGACGCTTCGTTCCGCCGTCAGCCAATGGAACTCCCCAGCACCCTTCCCGGGTCGACGTTCTCGGCCCAGTCGGTGATCCGGCCGCGCGACAACCAGAAGCCTCCCGCCACTCCAATCATTGCGGCATTATCAGTGCAGAGAACGGGCGATGGCAAGCACAATCTCACGCCGCGCTTGTCGGCTTCCTCAGCGAATCTCTCACGCAGCCTCGTGTTGGCGAGGACGCCTCCGCCACCCCCAACGGTCGTTGCTCCGGTGTCATCTACAGCTTTGAAGGTCTTGTCGACCAACTCGCCGGACGCGACGGCTTTGTCGAGATAGGTGACAACGGAGGTCTTGAGACCGCTGAACGAGAAGTGATATGGGCGATCAGGCACGGCCCTCGGGAAGTCCACCGCCTTGGGATCACCGTCCCGCGCCTTCAGGTCGATTGCGGGCCCACCGGGGAAACCAAGACCCATCACCCGGGCCAGCTTGTCGAAGGCCTCTCCTGCAGCATCGTCGATCGTGGTGCCGAGCGTCTCATACTGGCCCCAGTCCGTGACGTGAACGATCTGCGAGTGGCCTCCC
>QQVI01000287.1 GCA_003388545.1 Actinomycetota bacterium | reverse complement strand
CCCAGCCGATCTGATCGGATTCATCGAGCCGAACGACGAGATCGCGAACCAGCACGACATGCTCTTCGGCAACATGCTGGCACAAGCAGAAGCGCTGGGGTTCGGCAAGAGCCGTGAGGAGGTGCAGGCTGAAGACGTCGAGGAGCGTCTCGTACCCCATCGCACCTTCCCGGGGAACCGACCAACCTCGCTGATCGTGGCCCCGAGGCTCACACCGTCCGTTCTCGGTCAGCTGATCGCCTTGTACGAGCACAAGGTCTTCACTCAAGGTTCGATCTGGGGTATCAACTCCTTCGATCAGTGGGGCGTGGAACTGGGCAAAGTGCTGGCGACACGAGTGATTGGCGAGTTGACAGATGGCAACGAACCAGATCTCGAGCATGACTCGTCTACCAACGCCCAAATCCGACGCTACCGAGAAGCGAAACGAACAGCAGGCTGAGGAGTCAGCTTGTTCTTCGCAAGATCGCCTCGCCCCTAGGTGAGAGCTGGTATCCGCGGCTGAGGCTCTCCGTCAGCCCGAGCTCCTTGAGCTGCCGCACCCTCCGCTTGAGCACTTGCCGATCGACACCCAACTCCTCGGCCAGGTCGGCAGCCAGCGCGCCCGGCCGGTCGGCCACAATCTGTAGCAAGTCCATTCCTGTCGGACCGCCGCGGCGTCCGATCCGGTCTATCGAGGCCACGATCTGGCGGCGCCGCCCCTCGTCGATCTCAGTGTCCTGACGGAGAGCGATGCGAGGATCCTCGCCCGCATACCTCAGCCTGATCTCATATAGGACTCGACCATCCTCAACTGGGCTCAGGTCGTCGACCAGTTCCGACACATCGTCGTATCCGGCCAAGCGCGCATGATCGGCGTTGAGGTCCTCTTCCTCGATCACCCTGACATCGGTGATCTCAATCAGGCCATGAGAAGTGCGGAGCCTCGTGCCCGCATTCACCGATGGCCGCTTCCATCGCCTATAGGCTCGATCGACGGTGCCGGCGAGGACTTGGTCGAGAGTCGCTCCCTTGATCAGCATGGAGTGATTCAACCACCAAGGCGACTTCGGATCATTCGACGGGAAGCTCCACGCCACTCTTGATCTCCTTCATAGCGATCATCGACTCGATGCGCTGGACATAGGGCAGGCTGGCCAGAGTGGTCGTGTACAACGCCTCGTAGGCGTCGCTGTCCGCGACCGCAACCCGAAGGAAGTAATCCGGTGCCCCGAACATCCGGTATGCCTCGACGACGTCCGGGATTTCGGCCAGCGCTTGTTCCAACGTGCTCATCGTGTCCCGGTTCACCTCTGAGAGGCTGAGCCACAACATGACTCGGAAACTACGACCTACCGCCTCCGGGTTGATGAGGGCGCGATATCCAGCAATCGTCCCCTCCTTCTCGAGCGTACGGACTCGACGCAACGTGGGCGTCGGGCTCAGGCCAACCCGCTTCGCCAGCTCGACATTGGAGAGACGACCCTCTTTCTGAAGGTGGTAGATAATGCTGCGGTCGATTTGATCCATAGCCAAACATGCTAATCCTGAGAGGTATTTGAGTCGACAACGCCCCCAAATGTCGCGCAGAATTCACGATAATGGCTCCAATCCCTCGAAAGACTCAGACAGCCTTTCGGACTGACGAGGAATCACTATGAGCCCAATAAACCGGACGTGGGCCAGGATCGCAATCACGATCGTTGTCGTGTCGCTCTTTGGCGCCGCATGCACTACGGGTGGTTCACCCGGCACTACCCCCACCACTGCAACGCCTACAAGTTTGCCTGTCCCTGACCCATGTGAAGACGAGATCGACACACCCTTCGCCTTCGACCTCGATGGCGACGGGCTGGTCGAAATCACCTTCTTCTCAGGCGACGATCTCGTCGTTTGCCTGGAGGACGCCCGCCTGAGCGTCGAAGTGGTCGGTCAGGGTCTGGAGATCTCCGGCTTCCTCGATCTCGATGGCGATGGGACCTCCGAGATCCTGTTCTATCGCGAGGCTGAGCGGGGTCGGGAGCTTGGCGCGGCCAAGATCACGCTCCGCGGGCTCCGACTCACTTCGCTGGGAATCGAGCACTGGATCGAGGACCCCGGCAATGGAGCGCCTTTTGTCGGCGAGTCATTCCAGTGTCTCGACTGGGACGACGATGGAGACACGGAGTTGGTGCACCGGCACTTCATGCCGGCTGACGAGGAAGTCAATCTTCGCACCACCATCGTCGAGCTCGACGGCCTCGATGCGGTGGAGGGCGGTGGGGACTCGTACGAAACGACGGTCGACGGTGCACACGCAATCTGGTCTTCAGCCGACGGCTGCGATCCTGAGGAGACCGTCGGACGTGAGATCCGCTTCTCCAATCTGGGTTGGGCAAAAGTGGCCCTGCCTTCAGAGTTCTTCGACGGCAAAGACGACATCGTGTTGACGTCCGCGGCCGTGAACGACCAAGGAGTTGTCGCCGCAGTAGGGCTTGAGGGACCGAACGTTGCCCTGGGGACGCTCGTCGAAGCCCGGCCACTGGTGTGGTGGTCCCCGGACGGTCTCGACTGGAGACAGGCGGAGGTGGAAGGCACCGACGCGGAACTCCTCGACGTGGTCTCCTACGACGGTGGATTCTTGGCCGTAGGTCGTATGGGAAGAGACCCGGCGGTGTGGACCTCTCAAGACGGGTCCAGTTGGAGCGCCATCGCACTGGACACCACCCTGGAGGGCGGGCAGGGAGTCATGTACTCCGTCATCGCTGCGAATGATGGGCTCATCGCTGTCGGCGCAGAGAACTACTGGCCTGAGAATGGCGCCGGGCTCGGCGACAGCGACGCAGCTGTCTGGATCTCGGATGATGGCCTCGAGTGGTCTCGCATCCGATCTGCCTCTTTTGGCACGCAGGGCTATCAGCCCAACGAGGGCTCCGAGTTCAACGGCGCTATCTTCGACGTCGCTTTCGATGTGGATGTGGGATATATAGCGATCGGCTACGACAGCGACGCCGACCCGTTCATCGACTTCCCGGATCAGTACCCCGCCATATGGACTTCCTCAGACGCAGAGTCCTGGGAGCGCAGCCGACTCGACCAGGACGCGAGACTCACCGGCATCGTGGCCGAGGATGGCCGCTTTGCCGCCTTCGGATCGAGCGATCGCAACGGGAGCCCGACCGCCGATGGCGTCATCATCACGAGCACCGACGGCGCGACCTGGACTTCCGCGAGCGGTGAATTTTCCGCGATCGAAGG
>QQVI01000135.1 GCA_003388545.1 Actinomycetota bacterium | reverse complement strand
GAGAACGCGCATGGACGGCCGTAGCTGCGAAGCGACGGCTTTCGGCGTCTACGGGTACCGGGCAACCGGGCTGTGCCTCGCGCTCGGCAATTGGCACAACCGGGGGAACCTCGACGAGTTCGAAGCCGGCACCGGCGAGCCTGTTCCGATGAAGGAAGAGATCTCACTCAGCGACTTCCACGGTCTGGTCGACCTCCTCCTGGTCGCTGCGGTGTCTGTGGATGAGGAGACCGACCTGCGCCGCAGATTCGACGATCTCTACGAGCGCACCGGGGACATTCTCCTCAAAGACCGACTGCGATAGCCTCAGGGCAGAAAGATTGGAGAACCATTGGAGTACCGCACAGAGCGAGACTCGATGGGGGAGGTGAAGGTCCCCCAGGAGGCCCTCTACGGGGCATCCACACAACGTGCTGTCGACAACTTCCCCATCTCGGGGATCAGATTCGATCGCAGATTCATCTGGGCTCTCGGCCTGCTGAAGGGGTCGGCGGCGACCGTGTCAGGCGAGAAGGGCTTCATCGATGCGGTTTTGGCGGCTGCGATCCGACAGGCGGCGGACGAGGTGATGGACGGCAAGCTCGACGATCACTTCCCGCTGGACATCTTCCAGACGGGCTCAGGAACGTCGACGAACACCAACGCAAACGAGGTCATTGCCAATAGAGGCTCTCAGATCCTCGGCTCCGACATCCATCCCAACGACCACGTCAACTACGGGCAGTCGTCGAACGATGTCATACCCACAGCCATTCACATGGCAGCCGTGGCGGCAATCAGAGAGGACTTGCTTCCAGCCCTGAAGGTGCTCGCAGATGAGCTCGCAGCGAAATCGGTGGAGTTCTCCGATGTGGTCAAATCGGGCCGGACCCACCTGATGGATGCAACTCCTGTGACATTGGGCCAGGAGTTCGGCGGCTGGGCTTCGCAGGTGAGGAAGGGGATCGAGCGGATAACGGCCGCGCTTCCCGACCTCGAGGAGCTGGCCCTGGGCGGGACCGCCGTCGGCACCGGTATCAACGCCCCCGAGGGGTTTGCTTCTGCCACGATCGAGCTGATCCGGGATCGCTCCGGATATCAATTCCGGGAGGCCGCCGACCACTTCGAGGCGCAGGGAGGCAAGGACGCCACCGTGATGGCTTCCGGAGCCCTCAAGACCGTCGCGGTGTCCCTCTTCAAGATCTCCAACGACATCCGCTTCCTCGGCTCGGGCCCGACATCGGGCATCTCCGAGATCAAGATCCCTGCCCTGCAGCCGGGCTCATCGATCATGCCGGGCAAGGTCAATCCGGTCATGTCGGAGATGATGATGATGGTGGCGGCCCACGTCATCGGTAACGACACGGCTGTCACGTGGGGCGGCGCCAACGGCAACTTCGAGCTCAACGTGATGATGCCGATGATCGCTCACAATCTTCTCGAATCGATCCGGCTCCTGGCCAACGCAGCCGAGACCTTCGCCACCAGGTGCGTCAAGGGAATCGAGGCGAACTCCGACCGCGCTCGAGAGCTCGTCGAGAAGAACGCCATCATTGTCACGGCCCTCAACCCCCACATCGGATACGACAACGGTGCACGTATCGCCAAGGAGGCTGTTGCGACCGGCAGGTCGGTGAGGGAGCTCGTCCTCGAAGCCGGGCTCATGACCGCCGAAGAGCTGGACGCCGCGCTCAATCTCAAGAAACTGACAGAAGGTGGGATCGCTTGAGCGAGACGCTCAGCGTTGCCGATCTCCTCACTGGCGTCGAAACGGCGCTCCTCTCCACATATCCGGGGCCGGTTTGGGTGAGGGGAGAGATCTCGGGGCTGCGGAGGACCAATAGGGGGGCTGCCTTCCTGAAGCTGGTCGACTCCGATAATCAAGATCAATCGGTGGAGGTCGGCGTTCGGGGCCGGATACTCGCCGAAATCGACACAGCGTTGAACGCAGCTGGAGTCGGCTCGCTTCGCTCGGGGATAGAGGTCCGACTCGAGGTGATGGTGACCTTGCGTCGCGGCACCTCCCTGGTGCAGTTGAGCCTGATGCGCGTCGACCCGGAGTTCATCGCGGGCAAGCTCGCAGTCGACCGTGAGGAGGTCCTGCGCAGGCTGCAAGCCGATCGACTCCTCGAGGTGAACGGCTCGCTGCCGATACCCCTCGTTCCCCTGCGGGTGGGACTGGTGACGAGCAGGGGCTCGGCCGCCCACGCCGACTTCCTGAATCACTTGAAAGCGCCCGGCTATCGATTCCAGATATTGACGGCCGAAGCCATGATGCAGGGTGAGACATCACCGGAGCAGGTGATCCGGGGACTCGACCGTCTTGCCCGTGAGCCGGTGGACATGGTGGCCCTCGTTCGAGGAGGAGGGTCCAAGCTCGACCTTTCCACATTCGACGACGAGGGCGTAGCGCGCCGAATCGCTGCGATGCCTCAGCCAGTCATCACCGGTATCGGCAGTGAGACCGATCGGAGCATCGCCGACGAGGTTGCCGCCGTCGCCGAGAAAACTCCGACGGCCGCTGCGGGGTGGCTGGTGACCAAGGTGTCCGACTTCGCAGGTCGTATCGACCGCGCCGAGGAATCGATACGAGATGAGTCTTCCAAGGCGATCGCGCGAGCCAACAGTGGGCTCAATCATCTGGTGGCGCAGATCGCGGGATCTCGCGAGGCTCTCAGGCGTCAGGAGGACGGCCTCTCCCACTTACGTGACTCGATTGTCGATTCGGCACGCAGGGGAGTGCAGAATCAGCGAAGTGTGATCGACTCTTACTCGGAGCTGATCTCGACCATGGGGTTGGAGCGCACGCTCCGCCGGGGCTTCACAGTCGTGACGCGACCCGATGGCTCGGCAGTGCGGGAGGCCGCTTCGCTGAGTCGGGGCGACCGCGTGAGTGTGCGGTTTGCCGATGGACGTGTCTCGATGGAGGTTGAAGGCCGCGATGAGTGAAGTGGAGCTGACCTATCGGGAAGCCCTGGAAGAGTTGCGCGCCATCCATGGCCGCCTTCGTCAGGAAGATGTCGACATAGATCGGCTTCTCGAGGATGTCCAGCGAGCCTCCGACCTTCTTGCCTTTTGCCGGGAGAGGCTCACCGCGGTGGGGGAGCGTCTGGAAGAAGTGCTCACCGACTTCGACTGAACACGTTCCTCTCACAAAGGCCCTCGGCCCCGTCTCTTCCTTCCCCACAGGCGGAGCCGCATGGGGAAGGTGGCCGTCGCAGGATTGCGACGGGCGGAAGGGGCGTGAGACTCGGTGTAAG
>QQVI01000219.1 GCA_003388545.1 Actinomycetota bacterium | reverse complement strand
TTCTCCGGTCTCCGAGAACTCGACACCGGCCAGCGTCAGCTCGGGGTCCGCGTCGATCGCCGACTGCACGGACGCCGCTGTTGCCTCCACATCCCCGCCCTCGATTGCTACCTCAACCGGAGAGACAAGACCGCCGGCAAACTCAGACTCGAGAACCTCGAAGGCCTGAGCCGACTCGATGTCGTCGGGCATCGTCGAGACGCCGGCGAGCCCGGTCTCGAGCGAGAACACACTCGACGCGGCAAGGAGCAGTATCCCGGCCGAGATGACCAGGGCTGTCAGCGGGCGCCCCATCACAGTCCGTGTTACCCGATCCCAGATCCGTCCCTTGCTGTCGAGTGAGCCGCGGCGGCGAACCCGAAGTGCGTTGATCCGGTCGCCCATCAGCGAAAGCACCGCTGGCAGCAGGGTCATCGACGCTGCAACGGCCGCAATGACGACGAGGATCGCGCCGAGCCCGAGCGCACGGAACAAGGTGTTGGGCACCAACAGCATCCCGATGAGTGCGAGCACAACGGTCAAGCCCGAGAAGAAGACAGCCCGGGACGCAGTCGCGCCCGCTCTTCCGATGGCTTCGATCTTTTCGTAGCCCTTGTCCCTCTCCTCGCGATAGCGGGAGACGATGAAGAGCGAGTAGTCGATCCCGACGGCGAGCCCGATCATCGTGATCATGTTGGTGATGAAGAAGCTCAGGTCCATCGCCTGACCCACGAGGGCGGCGAGACCCATCGCAACTGCGATCGCCACGACGCCGAGGATGATCGGGACGACTCCCGATGCGATGGCGCCGAACACGAAGACGAGCACGACCAGCGCCACGCCGACGCCGATGGTCTCTCCGGTCCTGAGGTCTTCCTCGGCAACGTGGTTGAAGTCGTTGTTCATCGTTGCCGGTCCGGCAACCAGAGCCACGAGACCATCAGGGGCGTCGATCCCCGCTATCTCCTCGCGGACCGTCTCAGCGTTCTCCGACCATGTGTCCACCTCGTCTCCAGCCAATGCGACCGGGAGGAGGGCTGTAGTTCCTGACTCGGAGACAGGTCCGGTCTCGGTCAGGTAGGAGCCAATGGTCTCTACGGCCACTGATGCCGACAACGTTGTCTGGATTTCCTCGACGTAGGCGGTGAACTCAGGGTCGAGCACTGTCGTCGTTTCGGATGTGACCACCACGAACTCGGTGTCACCAGCCTCGCCGCGAATCTCCTCGACGATCTCCATCGCTCGCACAGAGTCGGGCTCGTCGGTGAATTCGATACTCGCTGTGAGTGCGTCTCCCAGCAGCGTCGACGAGGCGACGCCCGCGGCGATGAGCAACACCACCCATGTCGCCACCGTCCTCCACGGTCTCCTTGCGCTGGTCCTTGCCAGCGCTTCTGTCCCCAGTGCCATTTCTCTTCCCTCTTTCTCTTGCCTAGCTGTACATACGGTGTAAGCTTACGGTGTAAACATATACATACGCTGTAAGTATGTCAAGACCCTATGGAGAAGTTTGTGGCCTACGATGTGGACATGACCGCCGAGACCCGGATCACACTCTCACGTGAGCGTGTGATCGAGGCTGCTGTGGCGTTCGCCGATGAGCACGGCGTGGAGGGCATGTCGATGCGGAAGCTCGGCGGCGAGCTCGGAGTCGAGGCCATGTCGCTCTACAACCATGTCGAGGACAAAGGCGACCTGATGGACGCGATGATCGATCACGTCTTCACGACGATCCCGCTGCCGTCGGGTCATCTCGACTGGAAAGACCAGATCCGTCTCATCGGGCAGGGTGCGATGGACCGGTTCGGAAAGCACCCCTGGGTCGTCACCCTGCTCATGCAGCGAGGGAACTTCGGCGACGGTGCGCTGGAGTTCATGAACCACGTCGTCGGGATCTTCTTCGAAGCCGGCTTCGAAGAGGAGGACGTCCACCACGCATGGCAGATGCTGGCTTCCCACACGATGGGTTATGCGTTTCAGTCTTCGACGGGTCCTTCCGTTCAGGAGAAGGAGTACTCCGAGCTACAGGAGCGCATGCCCGTTCTCATCGAGAGATTCCCGTATGTGGCCCGTTTGGCCCCACTGCTGATGGAGTGCGCCTGGGACAGCGAGTACATGTTCGGTCTCGAAATCGTGATCGACGGTCTCGAGTCACGTCTCAGCCGCTAGGAAACCCACGCACTCCGCGTCGGGTTCACCCCAGGTCCCAGCCGGCGTTGCGAGGCGTCAAGAGCCGGTAAGTGAATTCGTCGTATCAGAGCCACCGCATCTTGGCTCTGTTTGTTTGTGGGGAGAGGTTTCCAAAACGAAGAAGGGGGTAAACATGATCCCTTACGAACAAGTCAAGGCGATGGCCGATCAGCGGATGCAGCGTTACGAGGCTGAAGCCGCTCGGCACCGTTCGATCGACAGAGAGGAGAGCAATCTTCTCGAGCGTCTCATCTCGAAGGGACGACAGGGACTCGATCGATCAGGGCTCGGTCGCATCGGCGACATAGTCATCGGCAGAGAAGCCCGGCCGGCCATCTAAAAGACCTCCCAAGGTCGTCACTGTGACGACTTCGGAGCGACACCGGATAGAACCCCCGATTCGTCGGGGGTTCTTCCGTTGCCGAAGACCGGTCAGGCCCAGTGGAGGCCGGGGATACCCCCATAGGGGACCTTGATGGCCGGCCAGCAGATGAGGTCGATGTCGACCTCCATAGGCCTCCGGCTCACGTAGCACGCGGTGGCCACGGCGGTGGCAAAGGAGGATCCACTCCACTTGACGACGTGGTCCTTGGAAACGCCGCTCGGCCCGAGCAGGTTCGATCCCGGGGCGACATCGGTAATCCAGGGTCGTCTCGGAACCACTGTCGGTGGTTTGGGCTTGGTGGTCGAGTGAGGATCCCAGACAACGTGATCTCCACCATCTATTGCTGCAGCAACTGCCCGAACATGTTGGAACGCCCCCGGATAGACCGGACGCTTGGCGGGGGTGTTGCCGCCAGCTGCGAATATCGGCGCTCGCGGGAAACGCTGCAGCCAGTACGCGATTGCCACGCCAAGGGCGACCATCGCGGGGTCATCCTTCTCGCAGGTGTAGCCGCCCAACGAGAGGTTCAGCGCATCTACCGGGTCCCCGGCGTGGCGGTCGACCAATCTGACGATCGCCTCCAGAACGTGAAGCTCGGTGGTCAAGTTTCCCCCGACGTCCTGGACATGCTCCTCACTCAACTGTGGCAGCAGCCGACTCGCGTCCACCTCGCGGGCCCTTGCCATCGACACGACGTGGTTTGGTGAGATCAAACGAAT
>QQVI01000245.1 GCA_003388545.1 Actinomycetota bacterium | reverse complement strand
TGGGGGGAGGGCGATTGTGGATTTTCTGAATCACCGAGAGCAGTTCCGGCGTCGACGCGGTGAGCTCGACCAGATGGGCGTAGAGGGGTGATCGGTGGGTGTGACGGCCCCAGGCTCTGAGATACTCCACCGTCACAGGGCCGGGCAATGTCAATGCACGTCCCTCCGGTATGACGTGGCCAGGGAGTCGGCATATTCGTTCCACTTGTTGCCGCTGTGGGCGCGGATCCACTTGACGGTCACCGCGGGCCGGGCCTCATAGAGGTCCAACGCCTCTTTCACGAGCTCGAGGTTCTTGATCGGCCCGGTCGACTTCTTCTTCCAGCCATTTGCTCTCCAGCCCGGGGCCCAGCTGTTGAGGGTGTCGACGATCAGCTTCGAGTCGGTGTACACGTCGAGTGTGGAGTCGAGGGGCAGCATCTTGAGGCCGGCGACCATCGCGGTCAGCTCCATCCGGTTGTTGGTCGTGTGCGCCTCGGACCCCATTGCCTCATCGACCACTTCGCCGTTCACGACGAGGACCGCACCCCACCCTCCTGGTCCAGGGTTGCCTTCCGCTGCGCCATCGGTGAACACTCCGGAGTCGGGCCCTTCCGTGAATGATTCGAGGACTTCGCTGATAGTCAGGTCCCGGGACTTGCTGCTCGACGCTTTGCGCGTGGCCGGCTCAGGAGACGCTCCTTGCTCCCGGTCGCGACACTCGAGGCACTGTCGTGGTGTCCACCCCGGGTACCTGTCCAGGACCTCCTGGCGCAATTCGAAACTCTTGCCGCAATCCTTGCATTCGAACACGGCCATAACCTAACGCTCCGGGGCGACAGGAATTCCGTAACCGATCAGGAAGCAGTCTTCTCCATCAGCGACACGAATTGAGGGCTTCGGAAGAGGTTGAATTCGTGATGCCGCTCCTCCAGGCCGAGAGGATGGGTCATCAGCCTCAGCTTCTTGGGCGTCAGCTTCTGGCAATGGATCTCCCGGGCCTTCAGGGGATTGCCGTGCAGGATGACCGCAGTTGGGATTGCGAACATCCCCATGATCGGCTCGGCCGGGTAGATGAACAGCGCCCGACCCTCCTTCTTCAGCACCCGAGCCATCTCGGCGAAAGCTTCCCTGAGCGCGGGGATGTGCTCGATGGCGTGCACGGACACGATGGCGTCGAACTCCTCGTCCCCGAAGTCGAGCGACTCAGCCATCATGTGGCGGACTCGATCGGTCTCGGCCATCCGGGGAGCATTTGGGTTGGCATCGATCCCAACGATGTCGACCCCCCGATCTGCGAGACGCGACGTGAGGTGTCCCCGCCCACAACCGATCTCGAGGACCCTTGCGCCGGGTCCGAGCGGGAGTAGCCGATCGATCTTCTCCAGGTGTGTGGGGTCCCAACGGTTCACCAGGGCGTATCGCTCGGAGTCGTAGCGGGACATCAGTCGAGCAGATCTTCGAGGTGGGTCGCGACCGCGTAGTCGAGGATCAGGGGCCCCCGATCGGTGATCGCAACGTGGGTGATACTCGTGTTTTGCGGGGTGTAGAGGCTCTCGGCGTAGGTGTCGTTGCTCGCCGTCAGCGACGAGATGTAGGAGCGAATCGCTCCTCCATGTGCCACAACGACCGTCGGCTCATCGGCGTCGTAATCGATTGCATCGATGGCCGAGCGAAATCGCTCTGTCAGCTCGGCAAAAGACTCGCCGGTGAGACCCCTCTTGAGATCGTTTCCTTTCCGATAGATCTCTTCGAGCAGATTCGGCCACTGCGCTTCGATCTCCTCGGTAGTCAGACCCTCCCAGTCGCCCATGTGCAGCTCTTTGAGCTCGTCGACGAGCACCGGCTCGGAATGGGACACATGATGGGCTGTGTTCCGCGCTCGTTTCAGCGGCGAGCTGAAGACCGTGCTCCAGCGCCCGTAGTATTCGCCTAGGGCCTTCGCCTGGCGATACCCGAGCTCGTCGAGATCCCAGTCGCCCTGGCCCTGCCAGCGTCTCTCGACATTGGCCCGGGTCCGGCCATGTCGGATCAAAGAGATCACCGGCTGACCCATCTCGAGTGACTCCGTCACCTGGCGGGGATGCGGGCCGAGATGTCCCGTGTCGTTGAAGGTCGCCAGCCGGGAGTGGTCCTCGAAGTAGATGACCCTTGTGATCGCAGTGTTGTCGACAAAGGAATGAGCGCGGTGGTTCCGGCCGGGCAGATAGCGATGAAGGACCGTCTGCAGCAGCCCGCCGTGGGTCACTACCGCAGCTCTCGAGTCGTCCGGCATATCGGCGACTAGCTTCTCGACGGCGTTGAGAATGCGCTCACCAGCCTCGTTGAGGCTTTCTCCGGTTCCCCCCATCGGGGAGGTGCGATCGGTGATGGCAGTCGTGAGCGCATCGCCATCTTCCTCACGTACCTGATCGGTCGTCCACCCATCCCAACGACCCAGGTCTATCTCTATCAGCTCGTCGTCGATCACGACCGAATCGCTGAAAGACTCCGCCGTGCGGCGAGCCCGCTCGAGCGGCGAGGAGACAACCAGGTCGAACCCGGACCTCCCCAACCGTGTCGATAGCGCTTGCAGCTGTTGGTGTCCCTCGCTGCTCAATGGGCCATCAGATCGGCCGTTCCAGGCTCCCAAGCGGTTCGCTTCCGACTCGGCATGCCGGACGAAAGTGATCTCTTTCATGGCTCCTGGGAAACGACCACGACGTAACCGTGCGCCACTAGCCAATGAAGGCTGACGCGAAGATGAGCGAAACGATTGTCATCACCTTGATGACGATATTCATCGCGGGCCCTGACGTGTCTTTGAAAGGGTCGCCAACGGTGTCCCCGATGACGGCGGCTTTATGCGACTCGCTGCCCTTGCCGCCGTAGGCGCCTGTTTCGATGAACTTCTTGGCGTTGTCCCAAGCACCGCCGGCATTCGCCATGAATATGGCCAGCAGGAAACCTGTGACCAGCGCCCCGCCGAGGAAGCCACCGAGCATCTCCACGTCGTAGAACCCGATGGCAAGCGGGAGGGCAACGGCAAGTGCTCCGGGGATGATCATCTCTCGAAGGGCCCCTGCCGTGGCGATATCGACACAGGTCGTGTAGTCGGGCTTCGCATCGGGGTCGCCCTCCTTCAGGCCGACGATCTCCCTGAACTGGCGCCGCACTTCATCGATCATCTTCCCGGCCGCTCTGCCTACCGCATTCATCGTCAGGGCCGCGAACAAGAACGGGAACATCGCACCGAGGAAGAGGCCAATGGTCACCGGCGCGGAAGAGATGTTGATACCGTCGAGGTCGACGGCTTCGGTGAAGGCGTTGAAGAGGGCGA
>QQVI01000213.1 GCA_003388545.1 Actinomycetota bacterium | reverse complement strand
CAAACACCGCATTGGCAACGTCGGTTACCTCTGCGCGCGTCGGTCGCGGGCTCTGGATCATGGACTCGAGCATCTCGGTCGCCGTGATGGAGATTCGGCCTGCGGCATTTGAGCGCTTGAGGATGTCGTTTTGGATCAAAGGAAGTCGCTGCAGCGGGAGCTGCACTCCGAGATCGCCCCGCGCCACCATGATGGCCTCGGCCTGATCCAGGATGGAGTCGAGGTTCTCGTAAGCCTGGGCGAGCTCGATCTTGGCGATTATCGGGACATCATCCGCCAGCTCTCTGACGCGCGAGACGTCTTCCCCATTGCGAACGAAGGAAGCTGCGACATACTCCACTCCAAGCGTCTTTCCGAACTCGAGATCTCTCTCGTCTTTCTCTGTGATGGTCTCGACGCTCAGCTCACTATCGGGGAAAGCGACTCCCTTGTGGTCTGAGAGCTCGCCGCCCTGGACCACCTCAGCCGTGGCGGTGTCGCTATCGATCGAATGCACCTTGAGAGTGATCAATCCATCGGCGAGCACCACCCGGGCGCCGGGTTGGACGTCGTCGAGGAGGCTGGCGTATCCACACGGTATGACGTTCTCGTTGCCTTCCCCCGACGATGGTGAAAGCTCGACCGCTGAGCCTGCCGAGAGATGGACCTGGCCCTCAGGAAAGGTCCCGACGCGCAATTTCGGGCCTTGAATGTCCTGAACGATCGCGACCGACTTGCCGTGCCTCTTGGCCGCGTCACGTACCCAGCCGGCAAAAGTGCGGTGAAGGTCGTGGTCGCCGTGGGAGAAGTTCAGCCTGGCGACGTCCATGCCGGCCCCGACCATCGCATCGACAGACTCTGCGTCAGCGACGGCCGGCCCGAGTGTGGCGATGATCTTTGTATGGCGGTACATGGCGCTATCCATAAGCTAACCCGACGACCTTCCTAGCCGGTGACAGCAGGCCCAACGATTTGGTTGAGGATCAGCCCGACCCGACCCTCTCGCGGATCGTGGCGTTGACCAGTTGAGGGTCGGCCTTTCCGCGAGTCGCCCGCATGACCTGTCCGACGAGAAAGCCGAGCACTTTGTCCTCGCCGTTGCGGAGAGACTCCACCGCGTCCGGGTTGGTCTGGAGAACTTCATCGACGACGGCGTCGATGGCAGCACTATCCGAGATCTGGATGAGGTCACGCGACTCGGCCACTTCTGCGGGATCACCTTCTCCGAGGAGGACCCCATCGAGGACGTCCTTGGCCGCCGAGGCGGACACCTTTCCGTCGTCGATCAGCGCGAGCAGGCCGGCCAGCTGACTTCCCGATATCGCGAGATCTTGTGTCTCGGTCTCATTTCGCCGGGCCCAGGCCGTGACCTCCCCAGTGACCCAATTTGCGGCGGCACGGGCGTCAGCCCCGGATTCAACGGCGTCTTCATACAGCCCGCGAAGAGGGCTGTCGGCTCCGGACAGGACCGCGGCAAGCGTGTCTTCGAGACCGGCCGACCGGTAGCGCTCGAGTCGCTGCTCTGGCAGCTCGGGAAGAGTCGCTGCGATCCGGTCCACCCACTCGCGGCCCATCTCCATCGGAACGAGATCCGGCTCGGCGAAATAGCGGTAGTCGGAAGAGCCCTCTTTGGTCCGCATCGAGTGGGTGACGCCTGCCTCCTCATCCCAGTGACGGGTCTCCTGGATCACAGTCCCCCCCGACTCCACGAGGTCGATCTGCCTCTTGATCTCGTAGTCGACGGCCTGTTCGAGGGACCGGAAGGAGTTCATGTTCTTCACTTCGACCTTGGTGCCGAGCTCGTCGTCCCCCTCCGGCCTGATGGAGATGTTCGCGTCGAAGCGGATGGAGCCCTCTTCAAGCCGCGCATCGGAAACACCGAGCTCGGCGACGACTCCCCGCAATGCCTGGGCATAAGACCGAGCCTGGGCTGCGGAATGGATGTCAGGCCGGGAGACGATCTCGACCAAAGGCACACCGGAGCGGTTGAAGTCGAGCAGCGTCGAGCTGGCAGCGTGAATCCGGCCGCCTTCACCCACGTGCGTCGACTTGCCCGTGTCTTCCTCCATGTGAGCTCTCTCGATACCCACCCGATGTGTCTCGCCATCAACAGTCGTGTCCAGGTACCCGTCGAGGCAGACGGGAACGTCGAATTGGGAGATCTGATAGTTCTTGGGGAGGTCGGCGTAGAAGTAGTTCTTTCGATGGAAAACCGAGTTGGGCGCGACCTTGCAGTTCAGGGCGAGGCCGATCGCCATGATCGAGTCGAGCGCTTTCTCGTTCGGGACCGGCAATGCGCCGGGCAGGCCGAGGCAGGTGGGGCAGACCTTCGTGTTGGGCTCGGCACCGAAGCTGACCTCGCATGAGCAAAACATCTTCGACTCAGTCGAAAGCTCAACGTGGACCTCGATGCCGATGACGGCTTCCCAGGTCATGATGCGACCAGATCCAGATTCGGCCTCGCCTCGAACGAGGCCAGGCGCTCGACTGCAGCAGCCACCTGATACATGGTTGGCTCACCCAAAGCTGGGGCCATCACCTGGAAGCCGATCGGAAGACCTTGGCCGTCGAGCCCGATGGGAACAGATATCGCAGGGTCACCCGATAGGTTGCAAGGGATGGTGCAGATGTCGGAGAGGTACATAGCCAGGGGGTCTTCGGTCCTCTCCCCCGCCTTGAAGGCAACCGTCGGGCTCGTGGGCGAGACGAGCACATCGACCTGCGAATAGGCCCTCGCAAAGTCCTCACGGATAGCGGAGCGGACCCTTTGGGCCTGACCGTAGAAAGCGTCGTAGTAGCCGGCAGACAGCGCATAGGTTCCCAGGAGTATCCGACGAATCACCTCGGGCCCGAACCCCTCAGCCCTGGTCCGAGACATCATCTCCTCGGCTGTCTGCCCCGCCGATCGCAACCCGTATCTCATGCCGTCGAAGCGCGCCAGGTTGGCGGAAGCCTCCGCGGGGGCTATCAGGTAGTACGCGGAAAGGGCGATGTCGAAGGTCGGAAGGCTCACCTCATGGATCTCGGCCCCCGACCCAGCCAGCTTGTCCACCATCCCGGACACCTGGGCCTCGACGGCTGGCTCATAGCCCTCACCGGCGAGCTCGGACACGACTCCCACCTTGAGGCCCTCCACTCCTTCCTGGAGCCTGGACCGCAGCGCGGGGTACTCGCCCCGAAACGAGGTAGCGTCGAGAGGATCGTGGCCCCAAATCGCTTCGAGGGTCAACGCAGAATCCTCGACCGACCTCGTCAACGGCCCTATTTGGTCCAGCGATGAAGCGAAAGCAATCAGCCCGTAGCGGCTCACCGTCCCGTATGTGGGTTTGACCCCGACCACACCGGCGAGTGACGCAGGCTGTCGAAT
>QQVI01000001.1 GCA_003388545.1 Actinomycetota bacterium | reverse complement strand
CTCGGGTCGCTCCGTCAGCCTCAAGCCGTCCATATCGGCTCGCAAGGCTATGGCACCGCCATCCCCACGGTGGAGGGTGGCGACGAGGCCGGTGCCGCCGACGCCCCGGGTCACCGTGAGGCCCATGTCGCCCAAAGCATCCGCGAGGTAGTCGCTGGTGAGCCGCTCTTCCATTCCGAGCTCCGGGATCTGATGGAGGTCGTGTCGCCACTGTCGCAACATCGCGACGACGTCGTCACTCATGCTCGGAGCGTCGGGAGTCTCGGGCGTCATGAGTCGATCGTATCGATCGCTAGATGATTCGACCGGCGTGCTCGAGCAGAGGCTCCCCGTCGAGGATCCGCTGGGGGCCGAGTCTGCTCAGATCGAGGCTCGGGTCCGTGCCGGTCATCAGCTCCGCCAGGTGCCGTCCCACTGCGTGGCATTGCTGGAATCCATGACCGCTGAATCCGGTTGCCTGGTAGAGCCCGTGAATCGTGGGCCACTCACCGACGATCGCGTTGGCGTCGAGGCGATTCTGTGCGTAGAGACCGGCCCAAGACCTGATCACCTCGAGCCGATCGAAAGCCGGGATGATGGAAGCGAGCGCCGGCCAGATCACGTCGTAGAACCGGGAGCGTGGCGCGGGAGCGAAGTCGAACCCGACGGGGTCCTGGTCGGTCGACCATGCGATCAGGTATGCGTCGTGCTCGGGAAGCACGTACACCCCGTTGGGAAGGAAGAAGCTTGGTAGCTTCGAGCCCCCATCGACATCGCCTGCAACCACGTACACGGTTCGCATCACCGGCTCCACCGGAATCTCAACGCCGGCCGTGAGCAGCAGATCGGTCGACCATGCACCGGCGCAGACAACCACCCTGTCTGCATCCATCGCACCGCTCGCAGCGGCTCGAATGCCAACAACACTTTCATCGGAAACGACGATTGACTCCACCTCATCGTGCAGGGTCTTCGCTCCCGCAGCGATGGCCTTCCGGCGATAGCCGTCGACCACGGCGGTGGGGTCTACGGACCCGTCACTGGGGCCAAAGGTGCCACCGATGAGCTCCCCTGAAGCCAATGCGGGGAATCGAGCGACGATCGCATCCATGTCGAGCCACTCGGAGTCGCACCCCATGCGCCGCTGGGTCTCGAGCCCGGCGAGAGCAGCTTTTCGCCCCGGTTCGTCGACGAGAAAGAGATTCCCCTGCTTGCGCATTTGTGGGTCGGGTGAGTAGTCGCCGACCGCCATGTCCGACGGGAATTCCTCCAGCACCTCCATCGCATACTTGGAGATCGCGATGTTCTCTTCGAGGTTGAACTGAATCCGCACGTTGCCGTCGGACAGCATTGTCGAAGCGAGCCGCAGGGTGGGGTCCTTTTCGATCACGGTGACATCCGCGGCGGGTTCCAGCCGCATCAGATGGTGGGCTGTCGCCCAGCCCATCGAAGCTCCACCGACGATCAGAGTCCGACTCATAGATTGATGGCCACGGCTCCCTGTGATCGAGTCGATCTAGCTGGCATGTCGGGCGAGCGTAGTGTCCTGCCGACTGCGCCGATGAGCCCGATCAAGGGATCAAGATCACCACGGCAAGCCCCAGAATCACGAGGTTGCCGAGGATGACGGCCAACCGCTGGGTGGACGGTGTGAGCCTGCTTCGCGCAAAGGAGCCGACAGCTGCGAGAAGGGTCTGCCACGAGAGAGATGCGAGGAATGCCCCGCCGACGAACACGACACCCGCTGCAGGAGTCAGATCTGAGGCGACGCCCAGTCCGATGATCACTGCGGCGAAATAGACCACAGTCGTGGGGTTGATGACTGTCAGGCCCAGGAACCGAGCGTAGGTGCTGGCGATCTCCGACCGGTCCGGATAGGTGAACTCGGTGGGCCGCTCCGGAAGGTTTCGACTGCGACGTAGTCCTATCACCGCAATCACGGCCAATACGACGCCGCTGGCGATCCTCAGAGGATCCCCAACCGACTCGACGAGCCCGGCGAGCGTGGCGCCACCGATCACGGCCAGTCCGGCGTACAAGAAGTCCGCAGTCGCAGCGCCGGCACCCGCTGCGAAAGCGCATCGGAATCCGCACTTGATGCCAACCTGGACGATGAGAATCGCGATTGCCCCCACCGGGATCGCTATTCCGTAGCCGGCGATCAGGCCTGCGACAAAGGCTTCCATGAGTTCGTATTGAACAACGCCGGCGCGCGTCTCGCTGAGTGATTAGGAGATTGCGTCAGCTGGCGGAAGAACCGTCCACAAGCGAAACGAGTTGGTCGAATGCCTCGTCGTCGACTTCGACGCTACCTCTGGCAAGAGCCTGATCTCTCCGATCGAGACTGGCCCGACCCGGTATCCGTGGTGGTCTCTCGTCAACGGTTGGGGCACTCTCGAAGCGCTCGATTATCTCTTGCGCCCTCTGTCGCAGCTCGTCGGGATCTCCGAAGGCTTTCAACGACATCGCCACGAACACATGTCCCCACCCATCAGATGATCCGGTTGGGGCAGCGCCGGCACCGGCGAGCACGCCGTTCATGAGCTCGATCATCATCGCCAGGCCAAGGCCTTTGTGGCCACCAAACGGAAGCAGTGCGCCGCCGTCGAGAACGTCGGATGGCGACCGAGTCTCGTTCCCGGACGAGTCAACGGCAATCCCCGGCGAGAGGGTCGTTCCGGCTGCAGCCGCCGCCATGACTTCGCCGACGTTGCTGGCAGAGGTCGCCATGTCGATGATGAAAGGCCGACCCGAAGACGGGACTCCCATGGCCAGGGGATTGGTGCCAAGCAGGCGTCCTTTGCCTCCGTGTGGCGTCACGAACGCGAGAGTGTTGGCGCTGATCACGGCGACCATGCCGGCCTCGGTCATTCTCTCGACGAAGTAGTTGAGGCTCCCCGATGTCGAGCGGCTGCCCCGCGCGGTGACGGCAGACATCCCGGACTCGGAGGCCAGGTCGATTGCCAGGTCGCACGCGATGGAAGCCACGAGCATGCCAGGGCGACCGTCGACCCGAGCGGAGTTGTGGCTCAGTCGCTCGATCATCGGATCGGGACCGGGCTCTTCGTCGAGTGGCCCATAGCTTCCGGGGAGCAGGCGTTGTATGCCGTGTGAGGCTCGCCCGCTCATCTCGCCAAAGAGGATCACCTCGGCCATGCGCTCTGAAGCCTCTTTGGAGAATCCTTGGCGCAGCCGCGCCAGCGTCAGTCGGCGCAGTTCGGAGATCTCGATGGTGCGCATGGTCGAATCTTACGGATCAGAGTGTGTCGCATCCGATCGTCTCAGACTTCCGGATATTGAAAGACTTCCTCCAGGGGGACCCCGAAGACCCGGGCGATCTTGAATGCAACTTCGAGCGAGGGCGAGTAGCGACCCTTTTCTATGGCGATGA
>QQVI01000310.1 GCA_003388545.1 Actinomycetota bacterium | reverse complement strand
CTCTGTCGGTGGCTCCTCCTCCACGATGATGTGGAGATTGTCCACCTTTGCCACCACCCAGTCGGGCAGCGCCTCGAGCACCTCATCTACCACTTGCTCGAACTCGGAACGATCCACCTGCTGATTTTCCCACGAACCCGGAATCTTCGGATCGCCTTGCCTGCCGGGCCCCGGTATCCTCATGCCTCCATGGGCGGTTAGCTCAGTCCGGCTAGAGCGCTCGCCTCACACGCGAGAGGTCACTGGTTCAAGTCCAGTACCGCCCACCAAACATCGCTCGGGATGCGACGGGGCTTTCGAATTAGGCCGGATCGGTCGGAGTAGGTGTTCTGCTTGCCCTGTGGTTCCGACGAAAGCCCAAGCACGTGGATGCTGAGCTCCAAGATCGCGAGTATCGGGAGCCGCCAATCACAGGTATTGGGGATCGGCTCGGGCGTAGGGGGATCTAAGGGTCACCGGATAGACGGGAAGCCGCCCAACAACCCCCAGGACGGCTTCCCGACTCTTCCTTCGAACCGAGGCTGTAAGGAGTTGGCGTCTAGGGCTGCAGATGCCAATCCTCGGTCCTTTTGGGTAATCGTCGGCGACCGCGTTTTGGTGACTAGCACGCGCGGGTTTTTCGTGTAATGGCCAGTGACATCCGGGTTGGCACGGTCACACTGGTCCACATCGATGAGATGCGTGTTCAATCGCTCTTCGTCTCGTCAGTGGTTTCGGGGCAGGCTGAGGGAGGCTCCGTGGCATCGGACCCCTGGTTGGCACCTTCGGACGATCACTTCCGGATCCGTTCGGGCGTCCCACCCGGGGGTCTCGATCCGGTAGGGCTCAGGTCACCTTGGTTCGCGAGGCATCAATGGTCTCATGCATGCCCTGCTCGACGAGCCTCTCGAGTCGCTGGACGGCCGTGTGGATCTCGGAGAAGCTGGTGTACAGCGGGGCAAACCCGAAGCGCACCGTGTCCGGCGATCGGAAATCCGGGACCACTCCGGCGATCTCGATCAACGCTCGCGTGACCCTCCAACCATCGTCGTGGCGGAGGGACACATGACTTCCCCTACGGTCAGGGTCCGCCGGAGAAGCGAGCTCGAAACCAAGCCTCGCCAGGTGCCTTTCCCACTGCTCTATGAAATAGGAGGTGAGCAGAACTGACTTTCTCCTGATCGCCTCGATCCCGGCGTCCAAGGCGAGACGGATACCTGGCTCGACCGCAGCCAGCGAGAGGATCGGCATGGTCCCTGTGTGAAAGCGACGTATCCCATCGGTCGGCTCGAATTCCAGTGACATGTCGAACGGCGATGTGTGACCCCACCATGCTGCGATCGGGTTCTCCAGAGAGCGCTGGTGCGACTCCCGAACGTAGAGGAACGCCGGGCTGCCCGGACCACCGTTCAAGTACTTGTACGTGCACCCCGTGGCGAGATCGGTCCTGGTCCCTTCGAGGTCAACCGGCACGGCACCGGCCGAGTGCGAGAGATCCCATAGGGTCAGAGCTCCGGCATCGTGGGCCGCAGCGTTGATCAGGCCCATGTCGTAGGTGTATCCCGACATGTAGGCCGTGTGTGATAGGGACACCAGGGCTGTTCGGTCGTCGATCTCCTCCAAGATCTCCTCGACTGGACCGAATGTCTGATCGGATGGGACGACGGTGAGCTCCAGGCCATGCGATCGAGCAAGTCCGTCCAGCACGTAGACATCAGTGGGGAAGTTGAGATCGTCAGTGATGATTCGGGTGCGATCGGGCCTTGCCCGCACAGCGGCTCCAGCCAGCTTGTAGAGATTGACCGATGTCGAATCGGAGACGACTACCTCACCGGGACGAGCGCCGACCAATGGTGCGAGAAGATCTCCAAGATCTAGCTGAAGGTCCCACCATCGGTCGTTCCAGCTTCCAATGAGCCTCTCCGACCACTCCGGAGACATCACCTGGTCGACTATCTCACGGGCCTCCCGAGGCTGCCTTCCCAGGGAATTGCCATCCAGATATATGAGTGTGGGGTCATGAACGACGAAGCGCTCTCGATACTTGGCCAGCGAGTCTTCTTCATCGAGCTTCGCGGCGGTTTCGTAACCGGGCGCATCCGGGAACGGTCCTAGCTCGAAGTCGGTCGATGTCGTCACCTGCCAGACGTTAACGGTGGACAGCTTGTCCCTTGATACCGTGAAAGCCACGATGCCTGATCCGATCCAGACCGATGACATCGCCACCGCCGCCGCCCGGATCGCGAGCTACGTTCGCACCACGCCGGTTCTCGACCTCGGGCACATGCTCTCCGACGACTGGCGGCTCGTGCTCAAGCTGGAACATCTCCAGGTGACCGGGTCGTTCAAGGCGCGAGGTGCCTTCAACCTGTTGTTACAGCTCGATGCTGATTCCGGCGTGGTGGCAGCATCCGGAGGCAACTACGGGAAGGCCATAGCGTTTGCAGCCGATCAGCTGGATCGTCCTGCCGTCGTCTTCGTGCCGAAGACGTCACCGGAAGAGAAGACCGGGCAGATCGCCCGGTTCGGGGCCGATGTCAAGGTGATCGATGGCTATTACGACGATGCCCTCGAAGCGAGCCGGGAACACGCTGAATCGTCGGGGTGGCCCGAGGCTCATGCGTATGACGATCCCAGGGTCATGGCAGGTCAGGGGACGGTTGGGCTGGAGATATCACAGCAGGTTGGCGATGCTTCGTCGGTGCTCGTCGCGGTTGGCGGCGGAGGTCTCATCGGAGGCGTAGCCAGTTGGTATCGCGGGTCGACCCGAGTGATCGGCGTCGAGTCGGAACTGTGCCCCACACTCCACACGGCCAGATCGGAGGGGGCACCAGTCGATGTGGAGGTCGGCGGCGTTGCTGCGTCATCGCTCGGGGCCAGGAGGGTCGGACTTCACCCATGGACGGCGAACCAGTGGATTGAGGCCTCTGTCCTCGTCTCAGACGACGCGATCCTCGATGCACAGTCTTGGCTTTGGGACTCGTGCCGTCTCTGGGTGGAACCGGCTGCGGCAACTACGGTGGCGGCCCTCAGAGAGGGCATTGTGGAGCCCGGCCGGGGCGAGACGGTCGTGTGCCTCGTATCGGGGGCCAACGTGGCCTTGGCTCCTACGGGATGAAGGCGCTGGTTGCGAGCCTGCCTGGCTTAGCATCTCGCCCATGATCGCCGCTCTCAAGACGTTTCTGGTTGGCTTCCTGATGGGATCTGCCGATGTGGTGCCTGGGGTGTCGGGGGGAACGATCGCCCTCGTAGCCGGGATATACGAAAGGCTCGTCTCCAGCATCAGGGCTGGGAGTTCTGCGCTGGCATCGCTGATCAGGGCGAATATGAAGGACGTGCGGACCCACCTCTCCCGCGTCGAGTGGGGTTTCCTACTCATGGTCCTGGCAGGG
>QQVI01000348.1 GCA_003388545.1 Actinomycetota bacterium | reverse complement strand
ACCTGGTCTTGGTCGTTCATGGTCACTACGACTCAAGATGCCGCGCAGTTCCTCAAAGACGCCTCAGCAACCCCTTAACAAATTCGAAAGTGGCCGAAGTAGAGCCGATCGGCTCTGGAGGTCGACTGACTCAGCCTCCGTGGCTGAGAAGCTCTTGGGCGTCAGCGGCGTCGGCGGTTCTCTGCGAGAGCAGAGCCGCTCCGATACCGACTCCCGTGGCTATGACCAGGGCGATGATCGCGACATCCAGTGCACCCACCCAAAGGGGTCCAGGGGGAGAGGTCGGCACTGGGTCGAGCACCTCGTACAGGCTGCGTGCTCCAACCGTGGCAGCTGCGATCCCGGCGAGCGTTCCTATCAAGGCGAGACCGCCAATCTCGAGAATCCCTGCGACGAGGTGCTCGCGCCGTTGCAGGCCCATCCGTCGGGCGAGGACATATGAGAGGTTGCGGGATCGCTGCCTGGTGTCGACGTAGAGAAGCACGCCCCCGATCGCAATCAGACCGGCGAGAGCGGAGTACATCTCTAGGAAATCGAACGTCCACACAACTGCGGCAAACTTGAGCTGATCGAGGGCGGTGTCCGCGCTGAGGGTGTAAGCGAAACCGACCTCTTCTGAGCTCAGGGACGTCTCGATAGCGGCGGGCTCGACGCCGCTGGTCCACAACAGGATCCGACTCCCAACCAGCTTCCCGTCGGGAGCGATCACATCGATGTATGAGTCCTGGTCGACGATCACGAGGATCCGGCTCGCCTCGGACCCGGGAAAGACGCCGATTTCACCTTCGATCGAGACCTCGACGTCTCCCGACCGAGTCAAGATCTCGCCAGACTCGACGCTCCCATTGGCGACATAGGCGGGGAGGACCCCGTCTACCGCCGGCTGAGACAGATCGTCGAGAACTGTCTCGAGCTCCACATCCGCGAAGGCATCGTCCCAGAAGGCCCCGCGTGCGAAGGTCTCGGTGTCGATCGCGAGAACGTCGACTGTCTCTCCGTTGAGACTGGCGCGCTCGGTTTTGACGACCACTGTCGACGAGTCGCGAAGCTCGTCCGGTATCTCTGATAGGCCAAAGACCGGGGTGGAGACGTCGGCGCCAACGAAGGTTCGCCCTTTCGCATCGACCGTCGACGTTGCCGACCGGGTTAGCGACGCGGCATACACGAGAGTCGCTACGGGCAGCGCCGCACCGGCAATGAGCCCGAGGACCACGGCCGGGGCCGAGGTGATCCGGCGCGAGGCGAGGTAGGCAGAGTTGGAGGTGCGCCCGGCCCGTCTGATGGCCGGGAAGAGCCGGATCAACAATTCAGCCACGAGCAGGACAACTGCAACAAAGCCAAACAGCGGGAAGAAGAGGACAAGGGGATCGACAAACCCGACGAGCTGATTCTCCTCGGTTCGCACCGCTGTCTCTCCGATCTGCATCCGGACCAAGGCGGCTCCAGCGACTGCAGCGATGAGAAGCGGGATGCGCCACGGGACGGTGTGGCGCTTCGGGCGAGTTCTGTCGAGGATCCGGCGGCATCGGGCGCCGACTACAAACATCAGTCCAAGAACGGCCGCCACGATCGCCAACCCAGCTACCCATGCCGACTGGGCGCGGGCCGACGCCTCGATGTCCGACGACGGTCCGATCAGGCCGATCAGCACATTGGCGAGGCCCCACCCGATCCCACCGGCGAGTACGAGTGCAGGCAAGGTTTCCAGCCCTGCCTTGACTGCGAGTGGGCCAGGCCCGACGCCGGCGGCCGAGAGGTACTTGAGCTCGGCCGACCTCCGATCGACCCAATACGACCCGGCACCGGCGACGAGAGCTAGGGCGGCAAAGAGAACAACCCCGGCGAGTGGGAGGATCGAGGTCCTCAGGGCCTCGGTCACGGTCTCCACGCGGTTCGACACGATCGTGAGGTCCGATGTCAGGTTGGGCTGGCCAAAGAACGCGGGGACTTCTTCGGCCTCTTCATCGATCACCTGGTTGGCGAACTCAAGCGTTGCGACGGCGTCGCGCGCCGAGCTCACCGTCAGGCCTTCGGTGTCGACCGGGATCTCCCAGTCACCAAGTGAACGCGCATATTGGGCGAAGATCGAATCGAAGAGGGCCGGTTCGTCGGCGAACTCCTCGGTGTCGACGAGAACGATCAGCGGGGGCAGCTCACCCTGGATGTTCCGCAGCGTGATTTCCTCGAGGGAGCACCAATAGGGGTGTCTTTGACTGCCGTATATGTCCTCGTAGACGGCCGTCACAGGGAGGGTTCGCGGCTCACCGCCGGCCGGTGTGAACATGAGCTCGCCACCAGGCTCGAGGTTCATGAATTCGGCGGCATAGTTGTCGATATACGCACCCGGGCCGTGGCTCCCGCTGATGAGTGTTATGTGCTCGCGGAACTCGTCCCGTGCCACGAAGCGAATCGGTGTCCGGACCCCGGAGCCGTCGGCGTTCTGACCGTCGACCAACGTGCCTTCTAGAAAGAGGCGCGGCGTTCCGAGAACAGGGTCGTCGGCGACGGCGTCATTCAATGACTCGCGGGCCAGAGGGATCGGAGCGAAGTTGATGGTCTGCCCCCCGAACGATGCAGTGCAACGACCGGTCAGCTCGCGCTGGAGCGCCTCACTGGAGGCCGACGACAGGAATAGGGGGGTGAGGGCGGCGACCATGGCGAGTATCGCCCCAGCCCCGACGATCGACGCCAGCACCGCGGGCTGACGGAGGAGAAGTAGGGGAGCCTTGCGAAAGGGTGCTGTCCGCCACATTCAGGATCCACCCCAATGGATCGAGGGTATTCCCGCGATCACACGCCTACGCACTGCTCTCCTCCTGCGTCCGCCAACTGTCGGTCCTCGTTCGGATATGCCTGACCAGGCCACTCCGTGTCGTCAGGAGAATCTAGACCAGTGGTCAGGTCAGGCCGAGGCGACCCTCGGTCTCGTCGTCGATGATTCGACCGGTGGGGACGAACCCGTATTTGATGTAGAACGGCCGCGGGGATCCCTTTCCTTCGCCCCAACTTGTGAGCAGCGTTTCTGCGCCCATCTTGCGGCACTCGTCGACGATCATGTCGAGAACTCGCCGTCCGATCCCGCGACGCTGGTGATATCGATCGACGAGCAATCGCCACAGGTATGGCTCTGGGTGGTGCTCGGTCACCATCGCGAGCATCACAAATCCGACATACTCGTCATCGGCGATGACCCCGCGCATCCAGGGAACCAGCGGGGCTCCGTCGACGACTTCCGGAAACAAAGCATCGATGAACGACCACTCCATCGGAGCCACAAACTCCTCTTGCGACTTGTGAGTCTTGAGGCGCCAGACGTCAAGCTGGTTCTCCACCGTGACCGGGATGAACTCGATCCTCTCCGGTGGGTGCTGTCT
>QQVI01000022.1 GCA_003388545.1 Actinomycetota bacterium | reverse complement strand
CGTGGCCGTGGCGCGCGCTGAGGAAAAGGCGAGGCAGATAGTTCGCCAGCACGAGATTGCCCTGGAGCAGTCGAAGCAGCTGAGAGCCGACATAACCGAGAGTGAGGAGAAGGCGGCGTTGGCCGCTGCCCTGGCCCGTCATCTCAGAGCAGACGGGTTCGAGCGTTGGATGATGGTGGGTGCGATCGCGGACCTGGTCTCGGGTGCCAACACGATTCTCGGCGAGCTGTCGGAGTCCTCCTACTCCCTCCATTCCGACGACGAGGGATCGTTCGACATCGTCGACCATCGCAACGCCGACGAGATACGACCGATCTCCACTCTTTCCGGCGGAGAGACGTTCCTGGTCTCTCTGGCGCTTGCGTTGTCCCTTGCCGAGACCCTCGCTGCGGGCGGCGGCTCCAATCTCGACGCGATCATTCTCGATGAGGGCTTCGGCACCCTTGACGAGGAGTCTCTGGATGTCGTGGCCGCGGTTCTCGAGAACCTCACGGTCTCCGGGCTCATGGTCGGGATCATCACTCACGTCAGAGCGCTCGCTACTCGCGCCCCCGTTCGCTTCGTCGTGCGGAAGGGACCAGAGGGCTCACATGTGGAGAAGCGGGAATGAGGTACACGGTTGAGATATGGGACCCCGACTACGGCGCCCCTTCGACGCCCGAGCTAGAAGACGCCTCGGAGAATGTCGAGGTCAACGTGGAGATGGCGGCTGAGGAGTGGGCACCGGTTCTCCCCGAGGCGGATGTTCTCAGTGACATCATGTTCGTCGACGGTGTGAGGCGGGTCGACGCCAGTCTCTGGATCGAGCAGCCGCCTGATTTTCCTGGCTTTGCGCTGGCTGCGACGTATGCGGCAGGGGCAGTCCGCTGCAACGGTCGCGCAAGTCTGGAGTCGGCCGCGATCGGCAGAGGTCTCTTCACATCTTCGACAGCCGATGACATCGTCTCCGACGTTGGCGTCTATGAGGTCAAGGCAACCAAAGGGACCACCCCTGAGGAGCTCTGGCTTGGTATCCAGCAGCGCATGGCCGACCTGGAAGCCAGGGTTGCTCGCGAAGCGGGTGACGCAGAAGTGGTCGTCGTCGACGGCCCTCTATCCCATCATCGTGAGATCGAGAATGCTGTCGGCTACATCAAGACCCAAAAAGTCCAATACCTGCCACTCGAGCTGAGGTCGGTTCTCACGTCGCTTCTCCCCGGGTTCCGGACGCCGATATTCCTGACCACGACCTCGTGGAGCCGGTACTCGTGGTATTTGCGACTGGCGAACCACTCCGGCCCAGCCGGCGGGCTCGTGCGCTGCGAGATCGACGGCGATGTGTCGCGACCACAGGCGATTCGCCTCGCGAACAGGGTCAGCGCCACGCTTCCTCGCTACGCATCCGATCGGCACAAAGATCCAAGGGCCCCTCAGAACCTCTATCCGATCGGCGGTTTGGAGAGAGATCTTCGCCATCGGCTCGGCGATAGAGAGCTTGCGATCCGCGCCCTCCGTCGAGCGGCGGCGGTTGCCGCCTGATTCGCAAGCCGGGGGGTTGGCCGAGCCCCCCGATTTGCGATGTGGAGGACCGCCCAGGGGCGGTCAGTCAGCGATCGGTTTCCCTGTCACCGACGTAAGCATTCAGGGAGGAATGCTACGGGTCTATTCCGGCAGCAAGTCGACGATGTCGGAATTGTCGGCTTCCCGTATGGCGAGGGTGTCGCCGGGCGGGAGATAGTCGATGAATTCGAGGTCGCTCTCGACCAGCGCCTGGGGGTTGGGCGCGGCGAGCGGCGTCGACCTCGGCACTACCAGGTCGCCAGATCGCGCCGCTGGCGTGGCGCTGATGGCCAGTATGACCACGAGGGCGGTGAGAGCCATGGCGCCAGACTGGGCCAATGGCTTGGCGAGCGCCTTCAATCGACGTGAGAGTGTGTAGATGAACCGCGGCGGTATCGCCCTTTTGTGAGCTTTCGCCTCGGCTCGGAGCCTGGCGTCGAGTGAGTCCACAAATCGATCGATGCTGGGGTGGTCCGGCTGCCGCATCTCAGAGGGCATATCGAGCCTCCTCGGCAGTTGAGCCGACGACGGTGGTGGAGTCGAGATGGTTGCGCACCGTCTTGCGCGCCCTGGAAAGCCGCAACCGGGCGGCGTTCGGGGTGATATCCAGTGTCACCGCCGCCTCGCTTGGGCTGAGGCCGTCGTAGGCGACCAGCTCGAGCACCTCGCGCTCGGAACGTGTCAGCCGCGACAGGGCTTCTTCCAGAACGGGTGCTTGCCGAGCCGCGTCGATGGCAGAGGCCACCGAGTCTTCCTCGCTCTGGGTGAAGGCGGGAAAGGCGTTGGAGACCTTGACTTCGAGTCTGCGGTTCCCGACGTACTTGCGTCGCTGCTTGGCGAGGAGTCTCCGGGCGATCCCGAAGAGCCAGGGGAGTGCCGTGTCGGTCTCGGGCCTGTAGCGATGAGCGGCCTGGAGCGCGACGAGAAAGGTCTCGCCGACCAGATCGGCTACGTCATCGGGGTTGGCGCAACGTCGCACTGAATACTTGGTGATGGGCTCGACATGGCGTCGGAAGAACGCGGAGAAGGACTCCGCCGAGCCTGCCGACGCTGCAACAAGCAATTCCGCGTCAGAACGGTCCACCACACTGACATTATGCCGCCAGGTGGGCGTGCCATGTCATCTCGTGTACGAATCCCGACATTCACCCGCGCCGTTGGCCGCTCAGAGCTCAACCTGGATGTCGTGCTCATCACCGATCGACATCAGAGCAGTTCGCTCCGAGGGCTCGAGAATGCGATCGATCAGCACATGACGCTTCCGCGCCGTCGTGACCAGGACCAACCCCCTTCGCTTTGGTTTGATGATCGCTGCGACGTTCTCCCACCTGACTTGGTGTCGTCGGGCCAGGCACACCCTCACGAGCCCCAGATCCGTGAGATCAACAGCCAATGGGAAATCGAATATCACGACGATTCCCAGAAGGGTCCCCAAGATCCCAAAGACGATCGGCACGGCTATCGGTGACTCCACGGCGAGTGTGAGCAACGCCATGCCCAGCAGCAAAGGCGGAGTCAGGATCGCCAGGGTCACCCGCACCCGCGACTCGGGGATGCGAATGGTTTCCATCTTCTGTTGCATACGGGTTCCTGCTCCACCTGGAAATGTCGTGTCAGGTTAGATCTCACGTCGCGATGCCAGCAGTGCGCCCGAGATGACCAATCCGATGCCGACCACGGCGATAGGCGAGACGACTTCGTTTCGGAAGACCACCCCGAGAACCAGGGCGACGACAGGGATTACATATGTGATGAAGGTCGCCCGGGTGGGGCCGACGGATCCGATCAGGCTGCTCATCAGCACGAACGCCAGGCCCGTGCCCAGGATGCCGACTGCCATCGTGGCCAAGAGAGAAGGCCATGAG
>QQVI01000073.1 GCA_003388545.1 Actinomycetota bacterium | reverse complement strand
CTCGTGGTCGTGGTCGGCGGCTCGACGAGGTCGCCCTTCAGCTCGACGTCATCGATGAAGACCTCGCCATCGAGATACCCCTCAACGATGAACCTGATGATGGTGTTCTCGTATGGCCCGCCGATCCAATGGCTGGGATGAGCCTGAAGACCGTCGTACAGCTCGTAGCTCTCCAGCGTGTACCAGCTGTCCCCACCGTTGATGGACTTCTGGACGTGAAGCACGGCATCGCTGCTCTCGTCATCGTCATCGAACCGCACCTCGTAGCAAAGCTCGAAGGATGTGAAGACAGATGTGTCCGCAGCCCGCTGGGCGCCAAGCTCGGAGACATCTGCTCCGTCGGCGTATATGTGAAGGCACTTCGAGCCGACACAGTCCCCTTCGGGATCGACGTGAACCAGACCTGTGCCTGCCTTGCCATCGTCGCTGAGCTCAGCCCACGACAGGGGCGACCAGTCCAGGGTGCCAACGCTTCCGTTGTAGGCGACCTTCTTGAATTCGTCTCGGTATGTACCCCAGGCGGACTCCTCGGCTAGAGCGGTTCCCGCGGTCAACGCAACCAGAGCAGCTGCCAACAAGACTCCCCCAACACGTCTCATGTCGTCAGCGCCCTCACCATCGTTGCCAGAGAGCCCTTCTCCTTGGCAGGCTCCTCCTGAACCTCCACGCGAAGTGGGAGTGAGACCACGAAATAGGTCTTGCCGTTGAATCGCTGGTAGGCGAGCTTCCCGCCGAGCATCGTGCTCAGACAAGACGCCACCGCAAGGCCGAGACCGACACTGCCGGTGAGCAGGGGGGTCGAACCGCTGTGGACGAACTTGTCGAAGAGATTGGCGACCTTGTCTTCGGGGACACCGGGTCCGTCATCCCAGACTTCGACGTCGACCACATCTTCGCCATAAGAGATCGCCACGCCAATGTTCTGACCACCGTGCTTGGCGGCGTTGGAGATCAGGTTCACGATCACATGCCTGAGACGGGCGGCGTCGGTGTCGATGACGACCTGAGACGGCGAGCGGGTGACCTGCAAACCCGCCTTCTCGAAGGGGGCGATGGCCGACTCGACGACCTCGCTGAGGCGGGTCGGGGACATGTCGACTTCGACCCCGGTGCTGTCGATTTTGGCTGCCATCAGGAGGTCGTCGACCATCCGGGTCATCTCGGAGGCTTCGTTCGCGATGATCTGCGAGACCTCCGACGTGGTGGCCCTGTCAGCGGCGCCTCCCTCTGTCAGCACTTCGGCAAAGCCGTAGATCGACGTCAGTGGAGTGCGCAGCTCATGGGAGAGGCCGGCGATGAAAGAGTCCTTGGCCTTGCTCACATCGAGGGCAGCTTGCAGCTCGAGCTGCGCTTTCATCTTGTGCTCCCGAACCTGGCGTTTGGCCACCGAGCGGTAGATGAGCACGGCGGCCGCGGGGATCGCCAGAGTCAGGAAGAAGCGCACGAAGTCGCTGAACCGCGTACCGGCGGCCTCGTGCTCGTCCATCGCGATCTGGGCCGAGTCCAGCTCATCTTCGAGAGAGTCGGTCAGCTCTATGTACGAGGTTTCTAGATCGACCATCACGAGGTTCTTCGCCCGCTCGTAGTCTCCGGCGACCAAGGTGCCAATCACCGCATCGACCGGGTCTAGGAAGGCGTTGAGCTCGGCGGAAGAGCCTGTGGCAATACCCGACTCCAGGAGCTCGAAGAGTCGCTCCCTGGCATCTTTGGCATCTTCAACGGCCACGGCGGCGTCGACAGGATCGACCTGGCCCGTCTCAGCGAGCTCGACGAAAGTGGTTGCCTGGACCAGTGCCGACCGGGCGAGAGCTGCCGTACCGAGGGAGGCGTTGGCCCAATGGAGAGCCCTGGCGTTTTCTGTGGCCCGGCCGACACTGATCGAGTTGGCAAATGCGAGTCCCACCACGAGCACGGCCGCAAACAGAGTCGCGCCCACTGCTACCAGCACGGCGCGCCGACTGCGGATCGGTCGCTTACCCGTAAAGGACCCCATAGGAGGCCCCTATCGGCAGGTGTCCCGCGTTTACCTAATAGGGCGGCCGATTCATTGTGTCAGCTGTATCCCGCTGCTTGGGCACACTCAGATCCTGTTGAAGACCACCCCGAGGACCAGGAGGATCGCCCCTCCTGCCAGAGCCCAGAAGGAGATTTCGGTGTAATCACTGACCAAACCCAACTCCTCACTGGTCAGAATCCCCACCAGGATGGCGAGAAAGGAAAGGCCGAAGGTGGTCTTCGTGGGCGGGGTGAGTCTCATGACCGCATTATCTCAGGAGTCTTTTGGACCGAGTGGAACCAAAGGCAATTCTTCGGCCTCGGTGAGAACGATGTCGATGACCACGGTGTCTCCCAGGATCGGGCAATCCGAGAAATCAGGTGTGTCACGGGCATACAGCTCACCACCGTCCGGATGGAGTATCAATGCGACCCAATCACCCGAGGACGGTGTCTCCTCCTCGTGCAGCACCTCAAATGGGACCGGCACCCCCTCGAAAGCAGCCTGCGCCAGCTGACCTTGGATTTCGACCAGGCACCTGCCCCCGACCGGGATATCTCCCGAGGTGATTGGATAGGCAGCTGGGAGGGTCAAGCCCCCCTCAGCGAAGAGCTCGAAGTCCAAGGGCGCTGAGAAATCGTTTTCGACCGCGAGCGCGACAATCCACTCCTTGCTCTTCGGCAGGTACGAGACGGTCGCCACCACCGTGCTGGTGGCGACGGGCCCCTGGTCGATGGGTCTTCTCGTGGCGGTGCCTGTCAGATATGTCTCAGTCGGTCGAACGTCAATCGGGGGAAGTCGGAGGACCGCACGGGAGAAGTGCGATATCTCACCGCTGATCGTCCGCTCCAACTCGTCCAGCGCCGATTCGACGAGGTCCTCTCCCCCATCCCACACGTGAACAAACTCGAGCTCGGACAGCTCCCCGGAGAAGTTGTCGGGAATCGTCATCACGATGGTCACCGGTGTGTCGAACTCCAACCCGCCAGGTGTCATCTCGAACTCGGCCACCACCGCCGGGTCGTCCGATGTCACGGCGGTGATGGCAATGTCCGTAGGTTCGGTCACGGCGCCTTCAGGGATGACGATCTCGGCCATTCCGTCCCCACTGGTCACCGACCCTCCTTCCGGGCCTATCGCTGAGCCGAGGTCGCTGTTGCCGACTTCCTGATCGAGGACGGTCGTATCGGGAGGGGGCGCCGCCTCACTGGCACAAGCCGCTATCACGAAAACCAGTGAGGCGATCCCGATGAATCCCCGACCATGCGCTCTCATTTGTCTATTCCTCGATCAGGTACGCGCTACAGGAGAACGAGCCCGTGACCTGGGCTTCAGCACCGTCGGCTGTGGATGAGACCATCGCATCGAATGACCCGGCGATTGGAACGAGCAGAATTCCTTGCCCGAGGTCC
>QQVI01000264.1 GCA_003388545.1 Actinomycetota bacterium | reverse complement strand
CTCCTCGCCGAAGGACCGCACCAATATCAGGCCGAGCAGCAAAGGGATCGACCAACCGGCGAACCGCCACTCGCGCTGAGGGATGACTGCGAGGAAGCAGCCGGCAAGCAGGGCAGCCGCATTGGTGTCTGTGGCGTTGTAGACCCACCCCGGGGAGAGAACACCTATCGCCACGACTCGCCAGACGATGGCGACGACGGCGACCAATCCGATCACCCTTATTCGATGCCTCGGCCCCACGGCGGCGATCACGAGGGGCCAGATGAGGTAGAAGTGGGCGATGACCGACAGGAACCAGGTGTGGGTCAGCAGGCCCAGATCGACTCCGGCGATGCGGGCATAGTTCCCGTAGAGGCCGAGGGTGGGAGTCGCGTTGGACCATCCGATCAGACCGACGCCGAGCAGTATCAGGCAGACGACGTAGAGGGCCGGGTACAGACGCGTCGCTCGTTTGAGATAGAAGTGCTTCAGCTCGATCTCGCCGTGACGATCGCGCTCGATGCAAAGCAGCCTCGTGATCAGGTAGCCGGAGAGAACGAAGAAGAGGACGACTCCCCAAAGGCCGGCAGGCACGACCTCCTTGTCGGCGTGATAGCCGACAACCATGGCGATGGCCACCGCACGGATGCCGTCGAGGGCCTTGATTCGCTCCATATCCCTGGCCTATACCCGAGAAGTCGGCCGGCAACCGGTTCCGAGGCGTCCTTCACGATGTTTTGGCCCCCGGAGCGCGGGTAGAAGTCGTGAATGAGCTCGATCAAGCCTCGACGCAGAGCGGCGGCCGTGTGGCTGCTCGTCTTATCCCTGCTTGCCTCATGCGCTGGTGGTGACGACTCATCTCCTAGCTCTTCGCCCGGCTCCCAAGCCACAACCACGACAGTCTCGAGCACGGTATCGACATCTCCGACCACCTCCACCACTGCCGCCGGTTCGACCACTTCCACCACGAGTCCCGGCGAAACAACGACCACCACCCCACCACTCGACGACGTCACATTCGAGTCGCTGAACGGAATCGACACGATCAGCGACTTCTCCGGTTTCATAGATAGCGGGCTCGGCCGATGGCATGAGTCGGTCGACGGGCTCGAGGAGATCGAGTTGACCTCGACGATCGACGGCGCTCAGCAGCCCGCGCTCTGGCTGCCGCCGTCGGGGGAGGGGACCAAGCCGCTGATCGTGATCCTCCACTCCTGGAGCAGTGGCTATCAGCAGCACGCCGGGATCCCCTACGCCCTATGGGCCCAGGAGAACGGGTGGGCGATGATCGCCCCGCAGTTCCGTGGCATCAATGACAGCCCGGACGCACTTGGTTCCGACCTCGCCGTCCAGGACGTTGCCGATGCCATCGAATATGCCACCGCCCAAGAAGGGGTCCGGACCGACAAGGTCTTCGCAGTGGGCTACTCGGGAGGTGGGATGATGTCGCTCCTGGTCGCCGGCCGTCACCCGGACAAGGTCTCGGCTGTCGCTGCGTGGGGACCCCCCTACGACCTGATCGAGTTCTACCTCCAGTCGATACAGACCGGCCTCGGCTACGTCGGCGACATCGAGGCCGGTTGCGGGGGTGACCCCACCGAGGAAGAAGAGGCCCGGGCTGAGTGCGTCCATCGAAGTCCCATGGCTCATCTCGATGGCGCAAGGGAAAGCGGGGTGCCGGTGCTCATTGGCCATGGCATCAACGACTCCCTCTTGTCTCCCGCCCAGAGCGGATGGGCGTTCAATCACCTCGCCAACTCCTCAGATCAATTCAGCGAGACGCAGCTGGAGGAGCTCGCCCAGGGAGACGTCCCGGACGTGGCCGAACCGCTGGAGGGCGAGTCATTCTTCGGCGATGGTGATCCCGACCCCGTCCTCGTCCGTCACTCGGGCCCGGTTGTGGTCGTCTTCTTCGAGGCGGGTCACGAGATGGTCTACGAGGCCTCGGTCCGTTGGTTCGCCAGCGATCCCGGCTGATATCAGCCTGAAACTGCCAGGTGGATGTGGTCGAGATGCACCGCATCGGTGAACGACCGGCTGGAGACTCCCCCATCGACGTCCCATGGGCTGCCCACCTGGGACACGTCGGGATGGTCGTAGAGCCATTCGACGATCGTCCGCGTCAGCGAATCGTCGTCGCGATCGTCGACCACGAACCGGTCGCCGATCCGGTAGATGTCCACCGCCTGACCGACGGTGTGTTGGCTCTGACGGTCGGTCTCGAAGACGTTGTGGGGGTGGCCGGTGGCGAGGACGGCCACACCGTATGGGGTCAGATCAGCCAGCTCCGACATCAGGTTGAGCAGCGTGGGAGACACCATTCCGGAGAGAATGTCGATCCGGGCTGAATCGGGCATTTCGATGCGTGGGTCGGCAGCTACCGCATGGGCGAGAGTGAGATCCTCCAAGTCGTCGAATGAGCCACCAGCCGAGCTGAGGAAATCGAATTCCCAGCCTTCGTCCCCTTCGACGAGGCGAATGTCCATGGTCCTCACCACGCTCAACTCTGCCTCCGACTCCTGGCCGACGCTCTGCCGAACGACCACCATCACCGAGGCGCGGCCATTCCGCAGACCCCCCATCTGCGGGTAGATCACTTCTCCCCTCGACCATGATCCCTGGTAGGTGGCGGGCTCGGCGGCTGCAGCGAGGTCGCTCGCCCCGTCGACACCGGCTATCGCCTCGAAGGTGGCGATGTGATCGGAGTCTCGCTCGTATGTGGTCAGTTCGTATGCGATGTCGACGGCGAGCTGCTTCGCCTCTGGGGAGGCTTCGGTTGGAGGGACCTGATATCTGGGGCCGAGTGCGGGAGGTTGCGGCGTGGTCGAGGGTGGGAGCGTTGTCGTGGTGGACGTCGAGGTCGGGGCCGAACTGCTCGCGCTGTTCTCGGTCTCAGTGGTTGGGGTCGCCACGGCGGTTTCCTCCGGGCTCTCTTCGCTCGCCATCTGCGCGACGAGGACGGCGAGAGCGACGACGAGGATGGCCAGAACGGCGCGACGAGCCCAGCGTTTTCCCCGTCCGGGCGCGGGTACGTCAGTGCGTGGGGGATGAGGATTCATCACCAAAAAGAGTAGGTATGACGCGTGTGTAACAGCCATCGGCCCCGGGTAGGTATGAGAGATGACACATCTCAAGAAGAAGTTTCTGGCTGTGGCCCTGAGCCTCTTCCTCCCACTGGGCGTCACCGCCTGTGACACGAACGACGATCCCGATCAGACGAATCCGGGAGACACTGAGACGACGCAGCCAGTCGGCTCCTGACAAGCGGCGGCACTGACCACTCTCGGCTCGAGTCATGTCAGCGTCACGCCCAATCCCCTTGGCGGGAATTCCTCGTGACTCCCTAAAGGAATCGGGACCCGAGTCGAGTCCTGCGGAGTCATATACCGGACAATCGGGCTAGCCCGGCGATCGGCCGAGAGTCTGGTCACCGTCTGGACTCTTCGAGTTTGC
>QQVI01000123.1 GCA_003388545.1 Actinomycetota bacterium | reverse complement strand
AGCGTCGTCCTCTGGGCGGCCTACTTGCGACTGAGGCTCGGGTTCGAGACTGGAGCCGACCAGGTGATCGAGATCGGGCCGCCTTTCCTCGGGCTCACCCGTGCCTTCCAGAACTGGCTGGGTGATCCGCTCGACCTGGCGACAGGACTGGCGATGGTGATCCTCATAATCCTGTTCGGTCTGAGGGCCCTCCGCTCCCGTCACTTGGTTGGATGGGCGAATCTCGGATTCGTCGTCCTGGGCGTCCTGTTCACTGAACTCGTGTGGTCCAGCTGGTTCGACATATCGAGGGCGCTGGCGCCGGCTGTGACGGCCTATGTGGTCCTCTTCCTGGTCGATCGACAGCTCAGCCGTCGTGGGACCGTCGACGACGCAGCTATCGATGAACCGGTGGGTGTTTGACCATGTCGGGTGGTCGAGTTGCGGTGGTGTTCGGCACTAGGCCCGAGATGATCAAGCTCGCCCCACTGATCAAGCTTCTTGGTGAGAAGGCGAAGCTGATCCACACGGGTCAGCACTTCGATCGATCACTTTCATCCCAGATTCTCGATGATCTCGACCTCTCCGAGCCGACCTTGAATCTCGGAGTAGGTGGCAAGACACGTGCCGAGCAGATTGGAAGCGTGCTGCTCGAAATCGAGGACGAGCTTGCGGATGTCAGCGGTGTGGTGGTTCAAGGTGACACGAACAGCGCACTGGCCGGCGGTCTCGCTGCCAATGCATTGGAGTTGCCTCTCTTCCACGTCGAGGCCGGGCTGCGCTCCTTCGACCGCCGAATGCCCGAGGAGCACAACCGGGTCGTCGTCGACCACCTCGCCGACGTCTGCTGGGCACCTACAGACGTAAACGTCCAGAACCTGAGAGACGAAGGTATTGCGGATGCCCGCGTCGAGAAGACCGGCAATTCGATCGTCGAAGCTCTTCGGAACATCGTTCCGGATCAAGAAGTCGCGGATGAGGTGCTGGGGAAACACGGCGTCTCACGTCGGGACTTTGTGATCGTCACACTCCATCGTCCAGAGAACGTCGATGCGCCCGATCGACTAGCCGCAATCCTCGAAGGGCTCGGTCAACTCGACCTGCCGGTTGTCCTGCCCATCCATCCGAGGACGCTTTCGACCGTGCGCAAGCATTCCCTCGAAGACAAGCTGACGCCGCTGCGAATCATCGAGCCGACTGCATATGCGGAATTCCTCTGCTTGTTGGCCAATTCGGCTGTGGCCATATCCGACTCGGGCGGCGTCCAGGAGGAGGTGTCACTTGTAAAGGTCCCCCTTGTGGTGGTTCGGAGATCGACCGAACGGCCAGAGGTGTTGGGCACCTTTGCGTGGCTGACAGACGACCCGGAAGAGATGGTGCGCTTGGCCCAAAAGGCGCTGGACGGTGGCCGGGATCTCCTCGAGGGCCTGGCCGACGTGCCTACCCCTTACGGAGATGGGACCGCTTCGGAGCGGATGCACAGCTCGCTGCGCGCGTTCGGGGTGATCTGATGATGCCCGGCCGAGCCGGATGGCTGTTGGTGGCGACGGCGGCCTTCTCGTTAGCGGCGGTGGTGGACAACCCCATCGGATCGGTTGCGTGTTCGCTTGTGGGGTTGATCGTGACGCTCCTCGCCGTGGTCGGTTTCGAGTTTCCCCAGATTCCGATCACATATGTTTCCGGTGGCTTGGCTCTCATGGTTCTGGCTATTGCCGGCTCCCAAAGGATGGGTCGCTTCTCGGTTCTGTCCGGGAGTGTGACTCTTGGCCTGGTCATCTCTCTTGCGACTGCCGGAACGGCAATGCTCGCGACGTCAAAGCGGGTGCGAGGTCTTGCCGTTGTCGCAGCAGCCATAGCGTTTCTCTTCGGGTCTCTGTCTGTCCTCGTCCCCAACTGGGACCCTGATCTCAGTTCAGATATCTACAGGGCACACGTTGCGGCTGGGGAGGCGCTCACAGCCGGACAGAACCCATATGGTGACGCGGTCACATTTGAGAGCGGCGATCCGAATCGCCCTGATGTCCTGGTCGAGGGATACCCGTACCCGCCGCCTGCCCTGGTCACCTATGCGGCCACCTCGACCTTCACAGACTCGCGCATCATCTCCGTGGTGGCGTTCGGCCTGACGCTCGCGGGCTTGGCCCTCTTCGCCCGTCGGGCGAGCTCGATCGGCTGGGTCAGTTTGGGCGCTCTCGTACTCCTGGCCACCACGCCGATATGGAGGATGGCGGTCTTCATGGCCTGGACCGAGCCGTTGAGCATCGCACTGTTCGGCGCGTCGCTAGTCGGGATTGCGCGGAAGCGGAGTTGGGGCTGGATCGTCCTCGGGGTTGCGATGGCGTCGAAGCAATACCTGGTCGTGTTGGCGCCTCTTGTGCTCCTCTACAGGGACTCAGGGGACCGTAGGCCGGGGTGGCTCGCCCTAGCCAGTGCCGCGATCACGGCTGGATTCCCCGCGCTGTTGGGAGTAGGCGATTACTACCAGGCAATCGTAGGGAACGCTCTCGATATCGGTTTCCGCCCCGATACTCAAAGTCTCAACGGAGCCATCGCAGCACTTGGAGGCGAGTTCCTCATACCGACGGCAGCGATGATCCTCGTTGTGGGATTGATGATCGCTTGGTTTGCGCGTCGGAGGGTATCCCCGCAGCTTCTACCGGCAGCCGGTGTGGCTGTAGTTGCCGCGGCCCTTCTGGTGACGAGTGGCTTCCCCAACTACTGGCTGTTGGTTTCGTCGATGGCCGGTCTCGCAGCGTTAGTCGCCGCTACAGGTGACGAGTATGGCCGGGGCGATGGAGCGAAGGCGGCGCGTCGGGAAGTGCAGGTAGAAGCGGGAGCCGACCAGATAGCGGAAGATCCCGTGCCAGGAACGCACTGAGAAGGCTTCATCGGCGAGGCTGAGCCAATGATCCCGTCCCTCCTTGTGGAGGTGAGTGGGGTCTCTGTCCAGGAATCGGACGATCGATCCGGCCGGACCGTCATAGACAGGCACGACAAACGCGAACAATCCGCCGGGTGCTAGCCAGGTGGTGATATCTCGAAACAGGCGCGACGGATCGTCGACGTGCTCAATCACATCCCACGCGGTCACGACATCGAATTTGGTGTCGGGAAAAGGTCTCGAACCCTGCTCAATCCTCTCTAGAGAGACCGCCGCATCGATGTCGGCCGTGAGGGCCTCCAAGGCCGCCTCGTTGACGTCTGTTCCGTACAACGACCATCCCGGTTTCCGGGTGTGGACATGCTTCAGAAAGGCTCCAGGCCCGCAACCGAAGTCGAGTAGCTTCGGGTGGTCAGCTGCAACCGATCGAGCGACGCATTGCAAGTAGTGGTCCAGCTTGGCCGGCGGGTTCTGTGATTCGTACGACCGGTAGCTCTCGGCGTAGTAATCGAATGCCGGACCTTCAGAATTCAACGGAACCTGCGATGGACCATCAAGCTGAGCGTCTTGGTGATCGTCGCGCCAACATCCATC
>QQVI01000020.1 GCA_003388545.1 Actinomycetota bacterium | reverse complement strand
GGCTCGATCGAGAAGTCAGTGGTCGTGGTGAAGTCGACATCGGGCGACCAGAAGCCGGTGATCCAGGAGTGGGTGAATTGAACCTGGACGGCGATGCGGTCGGTGAACGGAGCCTCGATGTCACGACTGGCCGGATCCCAATATGGCGTCGTATAGGTGGCCCGGAAGGGCTCGGGACACGGTGTCCAGTCACAGCAGCCGACCAGGGTCCCTCCGGGGGAGAGGTCACTGCAGTCGCTTCCCGGGGTGTACGTGTAGACACCGGGCACCGGAGTGCCGGCTTCGAAGATCGCTACCTGGATCCCGGCGGCGATGGAGGCCGGAGCGAGAGTGGCCTCGACGTCGCGGAGGATCTGAATGTCGGCTCGGGGATCGTCACCGTACGTGGCGCCGGCGCGAGCACCCTCGCGGGCGGCGTGGCTGACCGAGAGCCAGTCTTTGAAGGCGAGGCCGAACTCTAGAACCGCGAACAACGCGAGAAAAAGGAGGCCATACACGATGGCCGCCTCCACGAGGGTCGCCCCTCTATCGCCCTGTTCCTTCGTTCGGGGTATCCCCATATCCACCCTCCACCCCTGAGAGGCGGAAATGCAACGCGTTTTCACAGAGATCTCTCTCAGTGGTACTGGAGCCAAAGAATAGGGGAAATGCCGATTTCTACAAGGGGCCGAACGACCCAAAGCACCCGATCAGGTGTGCTGACCGGTGAGGCGACGGTTCTTGAACTTCGCTTTGACGTAATCGGCGTTCATCATCGCGATGAAGTCGATCGAGATCGACTTGGGGCAGGCTTTCTCGCACTCTCCGTGGTTGGTGCACGACCCGAAGTACTCCTCCATCGTGTCGACCATCCTTTGGGCCCGGCTCCAGCGCTCCGCCTGACCCTGGGGGAGGAGGTTGAGATGGCTCATCTTGGCTGCAGTGAAGAGGTTGGCTGCGCCGTTGGGGCAGGCTGCAACGCAAGCACCGCAGCCGATGCATGCCGCAGCGTCGAATGCGCTGTCGGCGGCCTCTTTCGGGACCGGGATGAGGTTGGCGTCAGGGGCCGACCCGGTATCGACCGTGATATATCCGCCGGCCTCGATGATGTGGTCGAAAGAGGACCGGTCGACCACGAGGTCCTTGACGAGCGGGAAACCGGTGGCCCGCCATGGCTCGACGCAAATGGTCGCTCCGTCCTTGAACTTGCGCATGTGCAGCTGGCAGGTCGCCGTTCCGAGCTGTGGGCCGTGAGCCTGCCCGTCGATCATCACGCCACAGCTCCCGCAGATGCCTTCACGGCAGTCGTGATCGAAGGCGACCGGCTCTTCGCCCTCCCTGATGAGACGCTCGTTCAGCAGGTCGAGCATCTCGAGGAAGGACATCTCCGGTGAGACACCGCCAACCTGGTAGGTGACGAACTTGCCGCGATCGTTCGGGCCTTTCTGTCGCCAGACCTGAAGTGTGATGTTCACTTGTAGCTCCTCGTGGTGAGGGCGACGTTCTCGAACTCCAGCTCCTCGACGGTCAACTCCGGGTTGGCTGCATCGCCCGTCCATTCCCACACCGATACGTTGGCGAAGTTCTCGTCGTCCCGCATCGCCTCGCCTTCTTCGCTCTGATACTCCTCGCGGAAGTGGCCACCGGCAGACTCGCGCCGGTTGAGGGCGTCGCGACACATGACCTGGGCGAGCTCGAAGAAGTCGTCGACACGCTGTGCCTTTTCGAGGCTCTGGTTGAGCGTGTCGGCGCTGCCAAGCACCCGGACATCGCTGCGGTACTCCTCGTGGAGCGCCGGGATGTCTGAGAGGGCCTTCTCGAGGCCGGCCTCGTCCCGGGACATCCCGCACTGGTCGAGCATGATCTTGCCAAGTTCCTTGTGAAACCAGTCGACCGTTCGCGAGCCCTGAACGTCGAGAAAGCGCTTTACATCGTCCTCGACATTCTGAACGGTCTCGTCGAAGGCTGGATCGTCGGTGGGCACGGGGTCGGTGTTCAAGTAGTCCGAGAGGTAGTCGCCGATCGTGTAGGGCAGAACGAAGTAGCCGTCAGCCAATCCCTGCATGAGCGCAGAAGCTCCGAGACGGTTGGCGCCATGGTCACTGAAGTTGGCCTCGCCAATCGAGTAGAGCCCTGGCACGGTCGTCATCAGGTTGTAGTCGACCCAGAGCCCGCCCATTGTGTAGTGCGGTGCCGGGTAGATGCGCATGGGCACCTTGTACGGGTTCTCGTCCGTGATCCGCTCATACATCTCGAAGAGGTTCCCGTAGCGGTCCTCGATGGCCTGCTGCCCGTCGCGCTCGATGGCATGTTTGAAGTCCAGAAAGACTCCGTTCTCCAGGGGCCCGACGCCCTTGCCGGAGTCGACCATGCGCTTCGCCGCCCGCGAGGCAACGTCCCTCGGAACCAGGTTGCCGAAAGCGGGGTAGATGCGCTCGAGGTAATAGTCGCGATCCTCTTCCGGGATCTCGTTGGCGGCTCGCTTGTCATCGGCCTTCTTCGGCACCCAAATGCGGCCGTCGTTGCGCAGCGACTCTGACATCAACGTCAGCTTCGATTGGAACTCGTCGGAGGCGGGGATGCATGTGGGGTGGATCTGGGTGAAGCATGGGTTGGCGAAGCCGGCACCCTTGCGATGAGCCCGCCAAACGGCGGTCACGTTCGACGCCATCGCGTTCGTAGACAGGTAGTAGACATTCGAGTACCCGCCGGTCGCCAGCACCACGGCGTGGCCGGTGTGGCGGGTTATCGCACCGGTGATGAGGTTGCGGACGACAATGCCGACGGCGCGCCCGTCTTTGAGAACCACGTCGAGCATCTCCGAGCGCGTGTGCAGCTTGACCTTGCCGAGGTCGACCTGTCGCATCAGCGCCTGGTAGGCACCGAGTAGAAGCTGTTGGCCGGTCTGGCCCCGGGCATAGAAGGTGCGGGACACCTGTGCCCCACCGAAGGAGCGGTTGTCGAGCAGGCCGCCGTACTCCCGGGCGAACGGCACCCCCTGAGCGGTTGCCTGGTCGATGATGTTGAGCGACACGTCGGCTAGGCGATAGACGTTCGCCTCCCGGCTCCGGTAGTCGCCGCCTTTGACCGTGTCGTAGAACAGTCGGTAGATGGAGTCGCCGTCGTTGCGGTAATTCTTTGCCGCATTGATCCCACCCTGGGCTGCGATGGAGTGGGCGCGACGCGGTGAGTCGTGGAAGGTGAAGACTTCGACGTCGTATCCGAGCTCGCCGAGCGTTGCCGCGGCGGAGGCTCCGGCGAGCCCCGTCCCGACGATGAGGATCTTGAACTTCCTCTTGTTGGCCGGGTTGACCAGCTTCACCGAGAACTTGTGGTTCTCCCATTTCTCATCGATGGGGCCGGCGGGGACCTTGGCGTCGAGAGCGAAAGCCATCAGCCCAACAACCCGAATGCAACAGCGATTGGAGGAGCGATGAAGCCGATGGTGATGATGGACGAGAGGCGGATAGAGAGGTACGTCCTCCAC
>QQVI01000201.1 GCA_003388545.1 Actinomycetota bacterium | reverse complement strand
AGCCTTCGGGGATGTCACTGTCGTCGGTGTCAACCGCGACGACGTAATCCCCGGCTGGCCCCTCATATGACCATGCGCCGCCCGGCCCGGTCATAACGGTCTCCTCACCCGATGCAGAGGTGACAGTCACTGTGACTCGCTCGATCCCCCGGTCAGGTCGCTCCACGTCCGCTTCCGGGCTGAACACACCATCACCATCTACATCTATGAAGACAACCCCGGCAATGGTCACCGGATCGGCCGGGACCGTCGAGGTCGTCGACGTCGCTTCGGGATCTGTAGTGGTCGTGGTACTCGACGGGAGAGTTGGTGCCGTCGCGTCGGGAGGAGGCTCAGCGACTACCGCTGACTCGAGATCATCAAAGAGCGCAGTGACGCTGTCCTGCACCGCCTGTTCGAGCTCAGGGTTGTCCTCCAGGATGGGCTGAACACTGTCCCTGGCCTCCTGCTTGAGGCGTTCGGTTTCGGCTACATCGACGACCTCATCGGCGCGCTGTGCCTCGTAGGTCCTATCGGCCAGCTCGCCGACCTCGAGTTGAGACGATTGGGAGCCCGATCCAATGGAGAGCACACCCCAAACGCCGAAAACCGTTGCCAGGAACGTTGCCCACCTGACGAGGGTGGACCGCTTCATTTCTCCGACTCGTACCTGGCGTAAGCCTCCACGATGGAGGCGACGATGCGATGACGAACCACGTCGCGTGATGTGAGCTCGACAAACGCAACTCCGGGGATGTCGCCGAGGATGCGTCGCACCACTCCGAGACCTGACCTCTTGTCCCCGGGCAGGTCGGTTTGAGTGATGTCCCCGGTGATGATCATCTTGGAATTGAAGCCGAGACGCGTGAGGAACATCTTCATTTGCTCCGGAGTTGTGTTCTGCGCCTCATCGAGGATCACGCACGCATCGTTCAGAGTCCTTCCTCGCATATAAGCGAGCGGAGCTATCTCGATAGTTCCCTTGTCGATCAGCTCGCTGGTCTCCTCTGGGCCAAGCATGTCCCACAACGCGTCATAGAGGGGACGCAGATACGGGTCGACCTTTGCGGTGAGATCGCCCGGGAGGAACCCGAGACGCTCTCCAGCCTCGACGGCGGGGCGGGTGAGAATGATCCGTCTCACCGATCCGCTCACCAGAGCATCGACTGCAGCGGCCATCGCCAGGTAGGTCTTCCCTGTTCCAGCCGGGCCAATCCCAAACGTCAGCGTGTTCTCGCGGATCGCATTCATGTAGCCCTGCTGACCGTGAGTCTTGGGGCGAATCATGCGGCCGCGGCCAACGGGTATGCCGTCCCGCAGCACCGTCGATGGCGAGGGCACGTCGTCACGGACCATCTTCACGACTTCATCGACACGCCCGCGATCGAGCCTCTCCCCTTCCTGCACGAGGATGAGGAGCTCGTCGAGCACGGTCATGGCCGCCTCGACCTGATCTTTCTCACCGGTGAGTGCCACCTCGTCGCCACGCGCGACGAAGCGCACCCCCGGAAAGTGGTCTTCAACCTGGCGGAGGTGTCGATCGGCGTCGCCCAGGAGGTCGAGCATCAGGTGCTGACTCGGAACGCGCAAACGGGATTCGGTGTGTTCAGGAAGCACAGATATGACGCTGTGAAGGCGTCAAGCACATTGTAGTGCGGTTTCGCCGTCTAGCCAGGCACTAACCGTCTTTGGAGACAGCCTGGCTCTCGACTTCGAGCAGAGATGAGAGCACCACCCGATCGGCAGCACGGATTTCCCGGGAGGAGTTGCTGGAGCGGAGAAGGTGGATGGCTGCGATGAAGCGCTCAGAGATGTCGCCGTCTCCCGAGCTGATCTGATCGAGGTCGATCACGTGAGAGACCCCCGAAGTTGCGGTCGCAGGGAGAAGATCGGAGGCGTTCATACCGTAGAACTCGCTCAGGCGAACGAGACGCTGTACCGAGATCGCCCGCTCTCCCCTCTCGTAGGCCCCGACGACTGACGCCTTGAACTCGCCCTCGGTGACCGATTCGACATCGGAGAGCGACCATCCTCTTTGTCGGCGCGCAGCTCGCAGCCGGCTACCCAGCGCGGCGCTGAACTTATCTACCAACGGACTTCTCCTGTCCCGCGGCGGCCGATTCTATGACCTCGACGTCAACTTCGCGCTGATCTACGTCAACGAAAATTCGCGGCGGCGACGATTGCGGCAGTCTCGACACGCAAGATTGTGCCGCCAAGACTCACTCTTGTCGCCGACTCAGGGATCTCATCCTCGTCGAGACCGCCCTCGGGACCGACCGCGACGGTGCCGGCTCTCACCCCGGCAAACTCCTCGATTCCACCAGGCACACACACCACGAGCGGGCCCTCGAGGTCTGCCCAGTCGGTCAAGGCCTCACTGGTTTCGAGAAGCCAAGCGCCCCGGCTCTGCTCGAGAGCAGAGCTCGCCCATGCCCGCTGCTTCTGAATTGACGGAATGCGACCGGCCCCATTGGAAGTGGACAACCAGGTCAGTCTTGCGATACCGAGCTCACCCAACTTCTCGACGAGGAACCGAGCGCGGTCCTTGCTGGCGGGCGGCGCGACTGCCATCACGAGATTGCTTGGTCGGGGAACCACGGACTCGACACCCCGCACCACCCTTCCTTTCGACCACCTGCCTTCTCCGAGTCGGCCTTGTCCGTCCGTGTACGACATCGGATCACCTTCTTCTACTCGAAGGACCCGCTCCATGTGTCGCAGCTGGCCTGAAGTGGGAAACAGCTCTTCGCCAACCCATTCCCCGCCAATGTGGAGGTGGGGGACGTGTTTCAAGTGTCGGAAGCAGCTGGATCTGCGGTCAGATCTCCGCGCAGACGGCCCAACTCCATCAGAAGTGCCCTCTCGTCGTCGGAGACTTCGGTCGGAATCGTGACGCCGACTCTCACGATCAGGTCACCGCGGCCTTTACCCCCAAGGCGGGGAACACCGTATCCGGCGAGCCGGATGACGGCTCCAGGCTGGGTGCCGGGCGGGACCTCCAGGACTTCTGTGCCGCCTTCGAGGAGAGGCACCTCCCTGCGCGTGCCGAGTATCGCCTCGATGGCATTCACTTCGACATCATGCATGAGATCGATGTCGCTTCTTTGAAACCGGGGGTCCGGGTCGACATGAATCTCGACTTGGAGATCTCCAGTGCGAGCACCGCGACCGACTGCCTCGCCCCTGCCCGACAAGCGAAGCCGAGTCCCGGTGGACACGCCAGCCGGTATCTCAACTGTGACGGTCTTCTCGCCGTGCTGGACACCTCGCCCTTGGCATTGAGAACAGGGGTCGGAGATCGTGACACCCTCCCCGGCACAGTCAGGGCATTCGACGACAGACATCATCGTCCCGACGATGGAGCGTTTTGCCATGCGGACTGCACCGGCGCCCCCGCACGTGGCGCACGTGGTCGCATTCGAGCCATCGGCCGCTCCAGACCCGCCGCAGGTATCGCAGGCAAAAGAAGACTGGTAAGTCACATCGACG
>QQVI01000041.1 GCA_003388545.1 Actinomycetota bacterium | reverse complement strand
GAAAGCCATCCGGAGAACGAGAGCCGGGCTCAAGGATCCACGTAGGCCGGCCGGATCGTTCATCTTCCTCGGCCCATCGGGTGTGGGAAAGACCGAGACGGCGAAGGCCCTGACCGAGTTCCTCTTCGGTCAGGAGGACTCGCTGATACAGCTCGACATGTCGGAGTACATGGAGAAGCACACGGTCAGCAGGCTCGTCGGGTCACCTCCCGGCTATGTCGGATACGACGAAGGCGGCCAGCTCACAGAAGCGGTGCGCCGCAAGCCGTTCTCGGTGGTGCTCTTCGACGAGATCGAGAAAGCCCATCCGGACGTTTTCAACACGCTTCTCCAGATCCTGGAGGAGGGTCGTCTGACCGACGCCCAGGGTCGAACCGTCGACTTCAAGAACACGGTCATCATCATGACCTCCAACCTCGGTACCCGGGACCTCCACAAGAAGGCTGTTGGATTCCACGCCGACTCCCAGGAGATGTCCTACGAGTACATGAAGGAGAAGGTCACCGATGAGCTCAAGAAGCACTTCAGGCCCGAGTTCATCAACCGGATCGACGACATCATCGTGTTCCACGAGCTCGAGATGGACGAGCTGAAGCAAATCGTCGACCTGCTCCTGGCCCGAGTCAGAGAGCAGTTGACGGCCCAGAAGCTCGACCTCGTGCTCACCGACGACGCCAAGGAGTACCTCGGCGAGCAGGGTTATGACCCTGAGCTTGGGGCACGACCCCTGCGTCGGGCCATCCAGCGCCTCCTCGAGGATCCGTTGTCAGAGAGAGTCCTGCTCGGCGAGTTCAAGGCAGGCACCACGATTCTGGTTGGGTTCGACACCGAGAACGAGGAGCTAACGTTCGAGTCGTTCACTCCGACGGACACTCCTCCGGTGGAACTGGCGGGAAGCGACAGCCCCGGTAACGGTTGAGATTTCGCGAGTAAGCGCTCAAGAAACCTCTCCAAACAACCGATTCAGCATGAGTAACAGATCTGCTCATGCTCATTGCTTCTCTCATCTTTGCCATTTCCATCTCCGGAGTAGCCGATACCACGGAACTCGTTCCGGCTGGTGAGGAAGCGCTGACAATCGACCTCGAGCTCGACGGTTACGTGAACGGCTACATGGATCGTGACCGCATGATGACCTACGCGGGCTGCACCCTGGAACGCGACGCGGCCTACACCTACGCCTTGCTGATGGAGGCGGCTGCTCGAGATGGGGTTTATCTGGAGCCGATCGACTGCTATCGGACTTACAACGAGCAAAAGGCGGCCTACAACAGGCGATGCCCGTACACCGACACCCCTGTCTACGACCGGGACCCGATCACCGGAGAGCAGTACCAGGTCGGGAGCAAGTCGATTCGGGTGTGCACCGGGCCGCCTACCGCTCGACCCGGCTACTCGAACCACGGTTGGGGTCGTGCGGTCGACTTCAGCGACGGCCGGGGCGAGCTGGGATGCCGGGATCGCGCCTTCATCTGGCTGCAGTCGAACGCTCAGAGGTTCGGGTGGGTTCACCCGCCATGGGCCCATTGCGGACGTTCCACGCAAGAGCCCTGGCACTGGGAGTACGCCAGCCTCATCGAGGCAAATCTGCTGCCCGTCCTACGTCTCGACAGCGACCTGGTTGCAGTAGTCGAGTGATGCGCCGGGGCTAGCCTCGGCATCGGTGCAGCGCGGCATACGCAATCTCCTCATAGTGGCCTCGGCCTATGTGGCGGCCCAGATGCTCGCCGACATCGCCAGCCTCCGGATCATCAACCTCGCCGGCTATGCAGTCGACGCCGGGACGCTGATCTACCCCTTCACCTTCACGCTGCGCGATCTGATTCACAAGGTAGGCGGCAAGTCGGCGGCCAGGACCATCATTCTGCTCGCAGCCGCCATAAACCTCGTGATGGCCGGGTTCTTCTGGGTGGTGGCCCGGTGGCCCGCTGACCAGGTGACCGGGGCCCAGACCACGTTTGGCGAGGTGCTGGCGCCGGTCTGGGGGATTGTGGTGGCATCTATCGCCGCCGAGGTCGTTTCGGAGTTCCTCGACACCGAGGTGTACTCACGTTGGGTCGCCCGGTTCGGCGAGAAACGCCAGTGGGGGAGAGTCCTGGCATCCAACTCGGTTGCTGTTCCGGTCGACTCCGCCGTGTTCGTGGGCTTGGCGACGCTGTTCGGAGTATTCCCGGCAGCCGTCGCCTGGTCGATCTTCTGGGTGAATGTTCTGGTGAAGATGGTGGTGTCCGTGTTGTCGATTCCTTGGATCTACCTGGTTAGGCCGGAGAAGGCACCTTCCTTCTCGCCCTAGCGGCTTCGTTCCCACTAATCTGCACGGTCGGCGGGCTCAGCCCCGCTGTATTCCAATCAAACGGAGGAAAATCAGTGAAACGCTTTGTACGTGTGTTCGCTCTTGTGGCGTCGCTCGCAATGGTCCTTGCGGCCTGCGGCGATGGCGCCGAAGACACCACGACTACAGCAGACGGTGGTGACACCACCACTACGGCCGCGGACACCACGACCACGGCTGGAGAGGAAACGACGACCACCGCAGACGGGGAGCCGATGCCCGACCCGATCCTGGCTTGCCAGATCACGGACACCGGTGGAATCGACGACAAGTCGTTCAACCAGACTGCGTTCAAGGGAATCACCGACGCAATCGACGCGGGATACGCCACCGAGGAGTCGGACTTCCTGGAGAGCCAGTCGGACGCCGACTACCAGCCGAACATCCAGGCCTGGCTCGATGAGGGCTGTGACCTCATCATCACGGTCGGGTTCCTGCTCGGTGACGCGACGGCGAACGCCGCGGCCGAGAACCCGGATCAGCCGTTCCTGATCCTCGACTTCGCGTATGACCCGCCCATCGACAACGTTCGTGGCGCCGTGTTCGGCACCACCGACGCTGCCTTCCTCGCCGGGTACGCTGCCGCCGCCATGTCGGAGACCGGCGTTGTGGCGACCTACGGTGGTATCCAGATCCCCTGTGGTGTGACCTGCTTCATGGACGGCTTCGTCTACGGCGTGCGTTACTACAACCAGGAGAACGGGGCCGATGTCCAGGTTCTCGGATGGAACCCCGAGACCCAGGCAGGCACCTTTACCGGTGACTTCGAGAACGCCGACAACGGGCGCAACGTCAGCCAGTCGTTCGTCGACGAAGGCGCAGACGTGATCTTGCCCGTAGCCGGCCCGGTTGGTGTTGGCACTGCGGCCCTGGCCCAGGAGCTAGGGGACGTATGGGTCATCGGCGTTGACGCCGACTGGTTCGACACCCTTCCCGAGTACAGCGATGTCATCCTGACGTCGGTCCTCAAGGGTCTCGACGTGGCCGTCTCGCAGACGATCAAGGATGTCGCCGAAGGCAACTTCGAGGGCGGCACCCGCGTGTTCACCATCGCTGAGAACGGTGTGGGCCTCGGAGCCTTCAACGATGAAGTCCCGGCCGACCTGGTCTCGGAGATCGAGTCCATTAGGTCCGGCCTTCAGGA
>QQVI01000102.1 GCA_003388545.1 Actinomycetota bacterium | reverse complement strand
GTCGAGGTCTCACTCTCCCTCCGACCGCCACACCAGTGGGCGGGAGTTTCGGCTCCGCCGAAACGTCAGGAGGTCTGACTCTTCGCAGAATCAGTCGCGCCCAAATCCCAAGGCAGCAGGTCTCACACCCCTTCCGACGGTCGCAACCCTGGGCGTGAGTTTCGGCAAAGCCGAAATCTCAGACCTCTTGGCCAAGCCAAGAGGCGGCCCCCTTCCCCATGCGGCTCCGCCTTTGGGGAAGGAAGATGCTGAACGCAGACACTTCTTCCCAGAGCCGAAAAGCGAAGCGGACGACCGCCACAGGTACATTCAGCGGATGGGCTACGAGCGCGGGTTCATCCCGCCGGAGCCTCCCGGCAAACGCCACGATCGGGAGCGAATGAAGAGTCGGACAGCGTGGATCGCCGGCGCCGTGCTGCTCATCGCAGCAGCAGCATGGTTCGCCATCGCTGTCTTGCAGATCTTCTAGGCGCTACTTCAGGGTCGCAACGAATGCTCTGGCGAGCTTCTTGTATCCGCTGTTGTCGGGGTGGAGGCAGTCTTCTCCGCCAACGAAGTCGTCAGGTCCCAACGCACCGTATGTCTCCACGACAGTCGCACCGGTCGCTGCCGCAACTCCCCGGATGATGTCATTGAGGCCGGCTGGTAGTGGACCGCCGCCTTCGAGGACGATGTCGGCGAGCGGAGCCAGGTCGGCGAGGAAGCAAGACCCCAAAGGGTTGTAGTAGGTCATGATCGCGATATCGGTGCCGGGGCCGGCCGCGGCGCGTAGGGAGCCGAGGATCAGGCCGAGATTGGCGGTGTATGTGGCGAACCCTTCCGCTATCACCGCTTCGCACTCGGGAGTGATGCCCGCCGCACAGGCCGCAACCACCGGATTGAAGAGGTCGTTGCCGCCAATGGTGAGGGTGACGAGCTTCACGTCGTTGTCCGGCGATGCATCACTGTTGCGCGACGCGAGCAAGTCGAGTGCCGGCTGAAGCTGGTTGGCGATCAGCGAACTCGATGTGGCTCCGGGCACCGACAGATCGACCAGATCGACGTCCGAGCAGCCCAGGTAGGTGGGCTGGCCGCAATAGATGGCGTCGGCAAATCGGTTTACCTGCGGCTGGTAGCCATCAGTTGCGGGATTCGATGAGCCAAACCCCCAAGCGACCGAGTCGCCCAAGCCGATCTGAACGGGGTTCTCGTGTTCGCTGGCACCGGCCGTTACAGGAACGAGCATCAGGGTCAAAGCCGTGGCTATGACCAACAATCTGCGCATGTGATCTCCTCGGAAAGCTCCCGCCTGAACATACTCGCTAACCGCGGACCCCTGCTCAGCCGGTGAGATACTCCGAGAAGGCGAGAACGTAGGCGTATGGGATGAACAACACCGTCAGGAGCAGGCAAAGCCCTGCTCTTGCGAAGACGCCCATGCTCCGCTGCTCGGGGTCGGTGGCTATGTAGTTGGAGATGGCCGATGCAACAGCACCCATCGACGCTACGAACGCTCCTATGAGCAACGGGATGGCGAAGAAGTCGTTGTTGACCCAGAAGTAGTCGGCCGTCCCATCGCGCCCCCCGAAGAAGATCAGCGCGTACACGACGTAGATCCCAAAGATCACCCAGAGAGCAATCCTGTCCATGCGCTCAGGCTATTGAGCAGTAAGCCTACGGCCGGGGATCTAGGCCGAGACGATCTGGTCGACGCCCCCGGGGACACGACGAGCGGGAGCTCTGTTGGGACGCCTAGCATCAACATCATGACTGACGAAAGAGAACCCGAACCTCAAGGCTCCGAGGCCTCGACACCGCCGACGAGCCCCACTCCCCCGGTGGCCCAACCCCGGCCCATGACCGATGTGGACCGCAAGAACTGGGCGATGGCCGCACACCTGTCGGCCCTCGTAGCCATCGTGGGTATACCGTCGCTGATCGGTCCGCTGGTCGTTTGGTTGATGAAAAAGGATGAGGATGAGTACGTCGCTGCCCATAGTGCCCATGCCCTCAACTTCAACATCTCGGTGCTGATCTACACGGTCGCTGGAGCGGTGGCTCTGGCCATCCTTGGTGTGGCCACCCTTGGAATTGGGCTGCTCTTGGCCATACCTGCGGTGATAGTCGCCTTCATCCTCTGGCTCATCTTCGTCATCCAGGGCGCCATGGCAGCTTCGAAGGGCAAGGAGTTCCGGTATCCGCTGACGATCGATTTCGTCAAATAACCCTGTTGGGTCGTTCGGCCCAGTTTCAGCGAGCTCCTCTTCTCATAGGATGTCCGAGAGGCAGATGAACCGAAAGGAGAGTCATGCCGAAGCTCACTGGATTAGTTGTGGGTAAGGACTTCCGGCCCCCGCCGGGAAAGCAGCCTCTGGACTGGTGCTATCTGACAGTGGACCTGTCAGATGAGGAGCGAATCGCGTTCCGGATTCCGCGCGATCACGTTCCCCGCGCCGATATCGGGGATATCGTCGCCTTCCGCCGTCCACGCAATACAGACCGTGCCAACGCGGTGAGGCGAGTCGGAAGCGAGCCGGCCATGATTCCGCCGGTGAAGCGCCCCGCCACCGGTTGACCGCCTGCCCTCAGCGGCACAGACCCCTGTTGTAAGGGCTCCACGCGGTCCAGCCCTGCTTTCCGAGGATCCAAGATGCGATCTCGAGGTTCAAAGCGGGTTCGAACAGCGCCTGATAGCTGACGCCGTAGTGACTTGCCCAAAATGGCATCACCTGCATCAACCCGGCGGCCCCTGAGGTGGAATTGCGGGCCGTCGGGTCTCCATTGCTCTCGTGACCCATCAGGCACATCACCCGTTCGACATCCTCGCTGGCGAAGTAAACCGAGACCAGGGGTCCCCATCTATCCACACCGTCTCCCTGGGTGCAGGCAACAAAGGTCGGAAGGAGATCGTTCAAGCTTGCCAACCGGTCCGATGTCAGGCCACGGCGAGCCTCCTGGCGGGCGAGCGTTGCCATCGTCGCCCACGCGTCGACGCACTCCTCGTCGGTCGGAGACTCATCGAGACTCACCGGGGAGAACAGCAATGCAGCGGTCAAAACGACGGAGAAGACGCGTGTGAATCGGGGTTTGGGAGGGGGCACGAACCAAGGGTTACCCCATCGGGCGCCAACCCAAAACCCCCGACCTGACCATTTGTCAGGGGCCGGACGCGCTAGCGCGTGGGCCTGGTCCCTTCCCAACCGCTTTTGTCGGACGCCGGGACAGGCTCATGGCTTCGGTACATTCGACTGCGATGACAAACGTCAGCGAGCTGGAGACACCGTCCTCTCCGAATGGGAAAGAGGTCCTCGTTCCGGCGAGTAGGGCGGAATGGCGCACCTGGTTGTCGGAGAACGCCGATCGAGCCGAAGGGCTCTGGCTGGTCCATCGAAACAAGTCGAGCTCGCTCGAAGGACCTCTTTACGACGAACTGGTCGAGGAGGCTCTGTGCTTCGGCTGGATCGACAGCGTCGTGCGTCGAGCCGATCTGGCCAGGCGCATTCAGTGGTTCTCT
>QQVI01000049.1 GCA_003388545.1 Actinomycetota bacterium | reverse complement strand
GATCGCGGAACCGCAGATCCGCTCTACGAATTCGAAACTACTCATCTCGGCGAGATCGTGCAGGGTCAGCCCAAAGAGGCTCCGAGCTCATCAGTCAAGTCCTCGAGGAGGAGCCCCAAGAAGTGGAGCGCGATAGTCGACCCGACATCGAGACTCTCGTAATCGTCCGGCACCTCGACGCCAAGGCGAGCGGCCAGAACGAGGCGGGCCTCGTTGATCACCCGGAGCAGAGAGAGGGCCTCCTCATGGCCTATCTCGACAGGGGGCTCCTCATCGAGCACACGGGTCATCAAGTCCCGGTCTCGAGTGCGACCATCCTCGAGCTGGTCACCCATGAGGCGGCGCCACTCGCTGCTCGCCTCGTTGTCTCCGAGATAGGGCGGGACGTTCAGCCTGGCATGGCCCGGGTCGTCCTCCTGGCCGGCGATTGCGCGCAACATCACCACCAACTCCGAGAGGAAAGTGCGCTCCGCATCGTCGAGATGGACCGAGATCTGCCCGCGACGCCTTGCCTTGAACTTCGGCGCCATCAGGATTGCTCGATCGTGGCCCAGAGACCGTAGGAGTGGAGCTGGTAGCAGTCGATCTCCATCTTCTCTCTCGGACCGCTGGACACACTTGCCTTGCCCTCGTGGTGCACTCTCATCGTGAGCTCGGTCGCCTTTTGCTCGCTGTAACCGAACAGCTTCCTGAACACGAAGATGACGTAGGGGATCGTGTTCACGGGATCGTCCCATACAATCACCTGCCAGGGCCGGTCCTTGTCTGTGGTCTCTTCGATATCGGGCTCGATAACCGGAGGTGCCGGTGAAGTCACATCGAGAACACTAGGTAGACAATTTCAGTCGCTCGAACCCGGGTAATCGCCGAACACAGTCTCCTCACAGGCATCGACCGCCCCGGGCAGGTCAGGATCTTCATAGGGGATCTCGGCGGCAGGGTAGGGAGACCCTATGCCGATGAAACCGGGAACAGGGTCGGGGAACTCCTCGACGCCTCGGGCGCGCAGGCACCGTGAGAATGCCGCCAGCTGGCCGACCACTTGCTCCCGATAATCATCGTCATAGCCCAGGTCCAGCGCGCCATCGCTCAGGATGCCGGCGCAGGCCGACACAGCAGCGATTGCTTCGGGATCGGAGTAGTCGATCTGGGAGTTGATCACGTCGAGCATCGGTCTTCCATGGGCATCCAGCGGTATGTCGTCGATTTCGACGCCTTCGTCACGAAGGCACTGTGCGTACTGGGCTGTTGCCTCGGCCCCGGGGACTGTGGTGGTGGTCGTTGGCTCGGGCTCCAGGATCGTCGATTCCGAGCTACCCGTCTCCCCGGGTGTGCATGCCATCAACGCAAGCGAGCTCGCGAGGACCAGGACGGCGAAGCGCCAAGGCTTCACCCGTCCTCCGGATCGGCCTCCAGGCCCTCGGCCAGGATCATCGCCAGGTCCCTCACCTTCACATCCTCTCGACCCAGCTCTTTGACACCGTCGTCGAGCATCACGAAGCAGAACGGGCAGGCGACCGCGATCTCGTCGGCGTCCGTGGCGAGCGCCTCTTGCGCCCTCTCGATGTTGACCTTCTTCCCGGTCTGCTCCTCCATCCAGAACCGGGCTCCGCCGGCGCCGCAACAGAGGCCCCTCGTGCCGTGCCGTGGCATCTCCACGAGATCCACATTCCCCTGGGCAGCCACGACTTCACGCGGTGCGACGTAGATGTCGTTCCAGCGCCCGATGTAGCAGGCATCGTGATACGTGATCTTCTTCCGGTCGCCGTTGGCTGTCTTCGGCTCGGGCAGACGGCCCTGAGAGAGCAGCGACGCCAGCAGCTGGCTGTGATGCACGACCTCGTAATCGCCCCCAAACTGCGGGTACTCGTTGGCAATGGTGTTGAAGCAGTGGGCACACTGGGTGATGACCTTCTTCACCCCTACCTCTTCGAACGTCCCGATGTTTTGGAGCGCAAGCTGCTGGAAGACGAACTCGTTGCCCGATCGGCGGGCCGGGTCTCCTGTGCAGACCTCTCTCTTCCCGAGGATGGCGAAGTCGATTCCGGCCCGGTGAAGCAGACGAGCCAGAGCGACCGACACTGCCGTGTTGCGATCGTCGAACGAACCGGCACAGCCGACGAACCAAAGGTAGTCCGCCGTTGTCTTGCCGTTCTCACCGAAGACGGGCACTTCGAACTCGAGCTCCTCTGTCCAGTCGCCACGGGCCTGCTGGCTCATTCCCCAAGGGTTCGACTGGTTCTCCATGGCCACGAACGCCTTGCCCAACTCGGCCGGGAAATCGGACTCCATGAGCGTGAGATGCCGTCTCATGTCGAGGATGCGGTCGACTATCTCGATGTCGACCGGGCAGATCTCGTCACAAGCCCGGCATGCGGTGCAGGCGAAAGCCTCTTCCGACGTGATGCGGTCGAAGAGCCCCGATCCAGGCTCGATGGGCATCACAGTGCCCACGGGAGGCGACACCCCGACGTTGGCGGCAGCGATCTCCCCCGACTTGAGCACCATCTCGCGGGGGTCGAGTGGCTTTCCGGTGATGTTCGCAGGGCACACCGACGTGCAGCGCCCGCAGATCGTGCAGGCATCGGTGTCGAAGATCTGCTTCCACGTCAGATCGGTAGCCAGTGACACGCCGATGGTCTCGATGTCCTCGGCCTCCATCAGATTCGGCATCGGCCGCATCGCGCCCTTGGGCCTCTCGCGGGGGCTCAAGAAGAGGTTCGCCGGTGAGGTGAACATATGGCGCAGCTTGGTGACCGGTATGACGACCAGAAGCGCCACGAACGCGACGACATGTGCGATCCACATGGCGAGGTGGAAGTCACCGGCTGCGGTGGCCGGGATCAGCGCCGAAATGGGGTAACCGACAAATGACCAGACCTCGAAGTCGGGACGCCCGACGAGGGAGATTCGCGCCGCCTCGACGAGGACGCCGGTGATGCCGATGAGAGCGAGCAAGCCGAGTATCAACGCGTCTTCCGGACGGGTCTTCGACTTGATGCGCCACGGCCGTAAGCCGTATCGGTTGGCCGCCGCGGCCGCCAGCCCACCCAGGTAGACCAGAGAAGCCAGGTCGAGGATCGCCGAGTAGCCCTGATAGACCCCACCCTCGAGGAACTTGAGGCTAGGGGGAAGCAGGTGATCGATCTCGAGCGTGACCGTTCCCAGGAACAGGACAATGAACCCGTAGTAGATCGCCGAGTGGATGATCCCCATCTTCGGATCGCGCATGAGGGTCTCCATGCGGAGGCCTTCGCCGAGTCTGCGGAACCGCTGTCTCCACTGTCCGAGTCTGATCTCGGGCTGGCCCTGCAGCCACGATCGCGACCTCGCTGCAAGCAGGTGGAACATCAACCAGAGAAAGCCGGCGACCCCCACGTAGAAGATCACGACCAGCGCGTCGGGGACATTTGCGAAGACTTTCCGGCCTACCTCAGGGTCGGGATGCTCCTGAAGAGTCCCGAGCACACCAAGCGCAAGAGTGCCCACCGCCGAGACGATGCCAAGACCCTCGAAAATCGCCGGCACCGGAAGTGACCGCCCGGTACGGTCCTGGTC